>CALJIQ010000152.1 GCA_937973995.1 uncultured Saprospiraceae bacterium | reverse complement strand
GACACTTTCCTGACGGACTCTTTTTCCGATATACTGCGTTAAAAAATATTTCCGTAGCTCGGCTATGCAAAGATTTTTTGCCTTGTCTATCGAAAAAATAGTCTCGTCAAAAGTGACGTTTATATCTGTCTACCTACTTATACTGTTTCCTGCCTCGCTGCAAGCGAGGCAAATAGGAATTCTTGAGGCACAAATTAAGCAAGCAATCTAGCCACAAAGACTACGCTTTTAAAATAGGATCAACAGGCAAAAAGCCATCCAAGTCAGCCCCCACCAGAAATTGATGCCCACCATAAGCATTACCATAACCAATATTGCGTTGGAAGTTTTGGCAAAAGCCACCTGCGTTGACTTGTATTTGCACAATACCTGGTTCACAATTTTTATTCTTGATAAAAGGTACATCAAAAACGGCTAGATGATTTTCTAATGATTGAGCAGGTACGACGGTTTTCTTTTTGTCTCTATTGATATGTGTTAACTGAATTTTAGTAGGCACTCCTTTAGTAAACGGATTGGAAATCATGATTTTATCTCTTGCCTCAAACATGCAATCTCCCATCATTCGGAAGTAGGTTCGCTTGGCATTTTTAGAAGATAAGTTAATGGCATACAAGCCCGTTTCTACAAAAATCTTAAAGGATTCTATTTTTCTATTGACATCTTGATTCTGAAAATAAGGAACTGCCGTAGATTCTTTTTTACCATAAAAATAGAGTTTGATAGCTCCAAATCCATTTTGATAAATTGGTATTTGATGAGAAGCAGAGTACGCTAATTTACCAGTAGGAATATGGACTAACTCCACCTGTACAGATTCTCCATTCATGCTATATCGCTTTTGTCCATGTGCCCAATCGGAACCATTTTCAAAAGTATTGTACAGATTGATATTCGTGATGCCCACCCACTCATCATGGGTATGGTAATCGTTGACATCCATAAATAACTTCTCGCCTGCTATATATTCCGCATTAAATATTTGTTGATCCTGTATCCATTGTCGAGTAGGTTTCCCTTCAATCGTGTCCATTAATTGTTCGCAAATACTAATAAACATTTCTCTGCTCGGATCAACTAAATCTTTTTGAACAATATCATAATAAATGCGATTGAAATCTTTGCCAAAATACTTACCCGTTTTTATCAGGTACTCTACAGCAATTTTATGATAGGCTTCAGAAGCTAGATAGTATCTAGCATTTTCTAGGGTCAGAATACCTCCAAAAGAACTTTGTAAATTCTGTGTTATTAAAGAAGGATCGGCAATTCTAAAATCGTAATTATATCCATGCGTAGAACCATAGACCGCTCCTTTTATGAGGTGGTCATTGGGTTCTCGATTCAACTCATCCTTTATCATATTGGCAACTCCTTCTGCAAAAAATTCCTCTATGATTTCCGTCTCTTCGTCAAACTTAAATTTCTTATTAGCAAATAAAATTTGCTTTCTATTCGCATGAATTAATTCATGGATTAAATTTCTTCGATTAGAAGAAAGATTAATGGTATTGGAGGAAGGGAGATACACATCGTTAGGGGATTCTGCAACTCTTACTCTTCCAGGTAATGCAGACTTCCCATAATGCTTTTCAATCAACGGCTTTACTTTTTCAAACAAGGCTATATCTGCTTCCTTTTCAAACTCCACTTCCAAATCATAAGACCCTAAATAAAAAGCTGGGTTAATGGGAAGGGGTCCATAATAGGTAGGATTGCCTACTACATTATCTTTCACTGGCCAACAGACAAACTGAATTTCCTTCTCGTCTGTATTCAATTCATGGACCGTAAAAGAGGGCAAGGGTTTGTTAGGATATTCTGATTTATAGAATAATTTATTGCCCTTGCTGTCTAAGGCTGCATAATACACCCAATCAATTCCTTCTGGGGAAATAATATCGACGATACAAGTATAAGGTAAGTAGTTGAGGACTTGCTTTATTTTGATGACTTTACCCGAATCCTCTGGTGGTGGTGCCTCTGGCGTTTTGGCTGCTGCTGTCTCTTCCGAGTTCAGCATTTTCATGGATATTTTTAGTTCATTAGCGTCTGTTTCCACAATTGAATTATTTAGAGGTCATTAATACGTTTTGCTAGTAGATTTTGTGCAACACAATGTTAGGACAATATCCTTAAAAAGAGGTGTAAATGTGCTTATTTGTAGAA
Organism: uncultured Saprospiraceae bacterium; assembly: GCA_937973995.1. Lineage (GTDB taxonomy): Bacteria > Bacteroidota > Bacteroidia > Chitinophagales > Saprospiraceae > JAFMDF01. The sequence goes on along the minus strand of CALJIQ010000152.1, from coordinate 11,222 downwards.
TTCGGTAGAAAAGGGCTAGAATTTGGAATTTTGTAGCTTATATCTCTCGTTTGAGTAGGTCGAAGTTACAGTAATTAAGACCTAAGTAGTCTGACAAAAATAAGTAAACAACTTTGCTTTTCAGTTGATTGATTATTAATTACTGATTATTAGCTAATTAGGCGTATTCAGTAGCGTCTGGAAAATAATTAATAATCAATAATTAATAATGTCACACTACTTACTCCGACCAGAGGTTTAAGCTACAGAAACCCATAAAAAAAGCCCTGTTCCGAGGAACAAAGGCTAAATGGATAGTAAAGATTTCGATGGATTGACAAGTACCCAGCTTTAGGGGAGTAAGGCAGAGGATTCATCTGCCCTACTGAATACTGCTTTTATAAGATGTCTGAAATGGGTTGGCGTTATGGTGTTGTGGTTAGTTAAATTTTCTCGATATGAACCCACCCCAACCCTCCCTTAAAAAGGGAGGGAGTTTCCTCCGAAACAATAATTTCGTTTCAGAGGAGACTCCCCCTCTTCGTAAGAGGGGGTTGGGGGGAGTTCATTTTTAATCCCACCACAAAACCTACCCCTTCCCTTCTAGAACTTCGTAAACTTCTGAAGGAGTGGTTTTAACTCGTCCCCATCAATACTAATTAGATAGATGCCATCTTCGTATTGGCTTACATCTAATTGTACTCGTTGCTGCAATTCTTGATCTAGTGCTTGAAGATGTATCTGTTGTCCTACGCTATTGAAAATGCGCAGTGCGGTATTTGTAGTAAGGATGTTTTCCAAATCAATGGTCAATAAATCACTGACAGGATTTGGATAAGCCTTTAAACTAGGTTCGCTCAGTGCCATAATCTCAGTCTCTAATGGTACGCCTGTTGGTGGCGTAATGCCTGTCTCGATTACTTCCACTTGTACTCCGTCATTTCTACTTTCTGAAGCTGTTCTAGCACCAGAAGATCCAGTAATGTTGATCGTATAATCTTGGACTTCCCCATAAATATGAGATTCACAACCTCCTTTATAACCGTAGTAAGACATCGCTACCCGCATAACAGTCGGCCCTGTCTTACAAGTGGACGGTATTCTAAAGTTTACCTTTAGCGGATTGTAGTGTCTATAAGAGAAGACCACCTCGCCTGCATCATTGAAATCACCATCTTGGTTGTAGTCGATAAATACCCTCCAATAAACATAGTAGGTAGTGCTTGCATAACCAGGAGATAAGGTCAAGGTCTGTGTACTTCCTCTAGCCGCTGAAGTGCTTAGGTGCGTAAAATCACCATACCCTCCATCTCTACCTGTTACACTACTAATGCTACCCACCTTCACGTCTTTAATCCAGAAGTAATTATCATAATTAGCTTTAGCAGAACAAACAGATGGTCGTTGTTGCGCACAAGCATTAACGGTAATATCGAAGGATTCCTCTGCTCGATTACCACAATCATCCACTGCTTCATAAGTAATGGTGTGGGTACCTGGTCCGAAGAAACTTCCTCTTGACTTACCTGCAATTTGATTCACCTCCAGACAAGGAATCTCAACAACGAATTCCATTTGTCTTTCATTGAACATATCATCCCACTTACCATTACTGCCTAGCAATTGCACATAGTCTTGTCCATTGTTATAGTTGTCTGGCTGATTAGCTGCCCAATTGGTGTAGGTAATTGGATCTCCATTTGGCCATCTAAATTTACCTTCTTGCGCTAAGTCATTCAAGCCTATTAAAGCACTTCCTTCTCCACCGAGGAAAGCCGTTAACATCGCATTTTCTGTCGCATCATTGATGACTGCTAAATACCCGCCTAAGCTTTCTGCTAGTGCCTTTGCCTGTGGTCCAGATACCTTGGCTAAGGAACAGTAATATTGGTGTCCTTTATATCTACCCATGTATAGGTAGCCGTCCAATTGTTGCTCTGGGCAAGCATCACAACAACTTTCTGCATAAGGCGTCGTCCAAGAAAGATTGTATCCATTCGTTCCTTCATTACAATCAAAGACCACATCCTCCTCAACGCTTAGCTTAATGGCTGGATTAACGGTGACGGTGAAACTACATTGTTGTAAACCACCATTATTGTTAGATACATCGTAGGTGACCGTACTTACTCCTACTGGGAAGGAACTACCATTTAGGGGGCCTCCTGTTTGAGTAACTGTGCGACATGGCACCTCAATAATATATTCCAAAACATCTGTCTTATAGGTATCATTCCAAGTACCGTCTGGCAATAATTGCGTGTAATGCTGAGACCTATTTTTATTATTCGGTTGCAGTTTATGCCAGTTTCGATAACTAGAAGTCTCTCCATTCATCCATCTGAAATTTCCTTCACTACCTGCATCCGATAGTCCGATATATGCTCGCTGAGTTTCCAAGAAATTAGCTAAGAAAGCATTCTCTGCTGGATCATTAATGACGGCTAAATAACCTCCCATAGAAGATGCGGCTGCCATCGCTTGATCCCAAGTTGCCTTTCCATCAGAGCAGTAGTACCGATGTCCACCTCTCTCGCCCATGTATAGGTAACCTGCGATTGCCGTTTCAGAAGAACAGGTATTATAACAAGCATCTCCACTAGGCGGCTCCCAACTAACGATGGATTGACCTGACTCTAAATCACAAGCTGCCACCATATTGCTTGGACAAGGTTGAGAAACCGCTCCTCCATTTCCTCCTGCTACTACTACTTTAAAGCTACAAGTTGATTTGTTGTTACATTCATCCGTAGCAGTCAAAGTAATGGTAGTCGTACCTGCTGCAAAGTCTGACGCTAAGTCATGCGAACTAGTTACGGATACAGAAGGATCACAATTATCTGTTGCGGTCGGCAATGTAATATTCAATCTTGCTGAACCATTACATCCACCACTTGCTTGTAACTGTACATCCGCAGGACAAGTTAAACTAGGAGGCGTATTGTCTTCTAGCGTAATGATTTGCGTTTTACTGCTGGTATTACCACAAGCATCTGTTGCCGTCCAAGTACGAGTAAGTTGAGCACCAGCACAGAAGGTACCTGATGAAGTTTGGCTATATTGAACCGTTACATTGGCATCGCAATCATCCGTAGCCGTTACCGTTGCTGGACCTGGAATGGAATTACAACTCACGGATACATTAGTAGGAACGCCTACTAAAGTTGGAGCGGCATTATCCCCTACTTCTATGATTTGAGAATCTTCTGTGGTATTACCACAAGCATCTGTTGCTTTCCAAATTCTTTCTAAAGTGTAGGCATTAGAGCAAGCGGTATTGTTCTTTCTCACTTCCTCAAAAGAAACGCTGACAGAAGGATCACAATTATCACTCGCTGTAACAGTAGCCACTGCAGGTACGGTTGCGCCACATGAAATTTTCTGATCATTCGGAACGCCTATCAATGTCGGTGCAGTATTGTCATTCATACTAACTACTGCAGAGGTAGTTACTGCATTACCACAATCGTCTGTTGCCGTAAAAGTAACCGTATGAGATGTACCACAATTGAAAGCAACGGTTGGCATATCATTCGTCCAAGTCAAGTTACCACAGTCATCCGTAGCGCTCGCTCCTCCATTACTTGCTAACCACGATTGTAGGCTATTGGAGGAAGTACCCGTACTACAATTCATTGTCAAATTATTCGCTACTTTAGTTAAAATAGGTGTAGCCGAATCTGCTTGTTTGATGTATTGCTTTCTAGTTCTTCTATTACCACAAGCATCTGTCGCTCTCCATCTTCGAACAATTGTTGCTCCTGTGCAATCGCCTGCCTCTGTGGTTTCATCTAACATAGTGATCGTTACCGCCCCTCCACAGTTGTCTGTAGCAGTGGGTTCTACCATAGCTGGGGTAGTACCACATTTATAGGTATCATTCCATTTGAAGTTACCCCAAGTTGGTTTTACATCATCTACTACGGTAATGGTTTGTTGACCCGTCACTGCGTTTCCACAGTTATCCTCCACTTTCCAAGTACGTCTGATGGTATAAGAACTTCCACAATCCCCATCCATTCTTTCTTCGATATAGGTAATCGGTAAATTAGAAGCACAATTATCCGTAACCGTTGGCTGTCCCACTCTTGGAATGGATTGGCTACAGGAGATTAAAGTATTGGCAGGAACGCCACTTAATTTTGGTGCTTCTCGATCTTCTAGTTTGATGGTTTGTGTACAACTTACTGCTTCCGATTCATAGCCATCGTAAAATGCTTTCCAAGTTCGTTCCATTACTTTTGCTCCTGTACAGGATTCAGACATTAATTGATCGTCGTAATCAATTCTCAAAGAACAGTTATCAGAACCGCCCGTTGCTAAGGCTTCACCTGTTATAGCAAATTCTATAGAACTACCTGGACAAGAAGTAAAATCTGCTGGACAAAAAAGTTCAATCACACCTGTTGAACCACTACTATTACTCGTAGCACCACATGGTTGACCACATTCATCAAACCCTTCGTTGATACCGCTAATCGCTGCATTAACTGCTGAATAATTTCCAGAAGTCACTCCGCCTAAAATTGTATTTGCATACTCCAATAAATCTTGAACAGTTGGATCAGTAGGTAATGCTGCTAAAACAGCAGGGTCAATTGTAAAACATACATTGGCTAAAGGTAGATCACTCAAGTGTTCGTCATATCTCGTATTCAGGGTCAAAGTAATCGTCTGAGCGACTAATACATTTTGAAGCGTACCATTTCGTTTGGTTGGATTTGGTGCAGGATTACAATCTTTGCCTACTATTATATCTCCGCTATGTAAAATACCCGCAGAACCTCCTCCAGGTAATAATTGGAAGATACAGGCTCTACTTGGAATTTCTATAGACCTACTACCTTTTCGACCTACGATAATCGATCCTTGTAGTAAGGCATTGTCGATAATCTGACTAGTCGTCAAGCCACCAAATTTGCCTCCACTATTGCCATAAAAGCCTTGGGTAAAGGTACAGTAACTTGATTCTATTCTACGTGGCGTACAATCACAAGCATCTGGTGTGCCGTCTCCGTCTGAGTCAATGTTGTCATCACCATTGGCACAGATGTCGTTACAATCTAATACACCATCTCCATCGCTATCTGTATCTGCTACGCCACAGCCACATATACCCACTGCTACTTTATTTGGATCACTTGGACAGGCATCGTTACAATCGGCTGTACCGTCTCCATCGCTATCCGTATCTGCTACGCCACAGCCACATATACCTGCTGCTACTTTATTTGGATCACTTGAACAAGCATCATTACAATCTGCTGTGCCGTCTCCGTCGCTATCTGTATCTGCTACGCCACAGCCACATATACCCGCTGCTACTTTATTTGGATCACTTGGACAGGCATCTTTACAATCGGCTGTACCGTCTCCATCGCTATCTGTATCTGCTACGCCACAGCCACATATACCCACTGCTACTTTATTTGGATCACTTGGACAGGCATCTTTACAATCGGCTGTACCGTCTCCATCGCTATCTGTATCTGCTACGCCACAGCCACAAATACCTGCTGCTATCTTATTTGGATCACTTGGACAGGCATCGTTACAATCTGCTGTGCCGTCTCCATCACTATCTGTATCTGCTACGCCACAGCCACATGTGCCCCCGCTAGTCTTATTCGCATCCGTTGGACAAGCATCATTACAATCTGGCGTGCCATCTAAATCTGTATCCGTATCTGCTACGCCACAGCCACAGATGCTAGGTTCTGTTTTAAACTTATCATTTGGGCAATTTTCATTACAATCCAAAACACCATCTCCATCAGAATCCACATCAGCGACTCCACAACCACATGCTCCAGGTTGGGTTTTATTAGGATCATCTGGGCATTGATCACAAGTATTGGTAATCGTATATTTTACAGTGGTGGAAACTAAACAGTCGGCACCAAAAGAAGCAGTCGCATCATAGGTATAAGTTAGAGTAATAACTTGACCTACTGTACCAGTTAATTGGTAGTCCGTTGGATTGCTGATTTTGTTGATACCTTCAGACCAATCTCCGCCTGTGCTTCCTGTTTGTTCAAACTTCGTTAAATCAATTTTTTCACTAAGGTCTTCTTCACAAACCTCCTGATCAGGTATTGGGTCCAAGGAAGGTGGAGGTATAATAGTGACGTCATTAATAGAAACGGGACCTTGTCCAGGTCGGCAAATGGTAATAGAATATTCCTCCAATGTAGGAGAGGCAAACACACATAATTCCGTGAAGCCACCTTTAGCATCCAAAGTTCCTAACTGTTTCCATTGACCAGGATTATCAGGATCTTCTTCGTAGAGACAAACATTACCAAGCGCTTCCCCACATCCTTGTCTCGGAGAGAAACAAAATTTAGTACCACACTCCTCCTCTGATCCATCCAAGTTGGTAAACTTAAAGGTACCACAACCTCCTTCTGTATCTTTCCCGGGGTCATTACCAATACAGAAATCATCTCCAGGACCTACGGTCGCTATGGAAATATCTAGAGTAGCATTATAGTTAGAATTATTAGCGTCTGCAACAGTGTAAGGGGGAGGATCATCATTGTTATTGGCACAGTCTGTCCACTGACCAAAACTTAAAATAGGCAATAATAACATGCCTAAAATTGCTAGATTTTTTGTTGTCGTTCTTGTCTTCATACAACAGTAAGTTAATTGTTGGGAGTAAAGATTTTGATAGCCGATAAGGGTAAATAATCGCATGATTTCGTAAAAATTTTAGGATAAGCAGCTAAAAACTAATGGTCGGTGCATAGCTATATCAGGACTATTGCAGGCAATAGATCAGAGTGTCATTAGTCTTCAGACAGGAAAAGTATAGGTGTGCCATTCACAATGGGCAAAAGTGTCTGTTCACACCTCATTCATTATTCGGTCCTCCTATAAAAAAGTAAATCGGAAATACAAAGCCTAATCAGGTAGGGTTCGAGTCTATTCCAAATTAGGAACGATAAAAATCGGTTCAAGTAATTAGGTTTCAATTTTCTCAGTGTTGATGTATTCAGCCATTAATACTTCTGAAAGTTAGAACTAATTACACAGTTTAGTTATTTATGCGTGTAAATAGTTTACTTTATGCTACTAGTAGTCAATATATAAGTCGTTAATTGTCAAGAATTAAACAAATCGGGATTGGGAACTCCTGATAGGCGATTGATTCAGATATTCGAACGATCTGCTACTACTTTATTTCAATTGAGTGTAAAACAATCTGGGGGCATCAAATTTGTTCATCAGCTCACTTTGGAGTGAGCAGATGAAATGATAACGTCTCATCTGATGACTCCAAAGTCATCTGATGAGTTGCTCGTTTGCCCCCCGTTCTGTTTTACACTCATTTCAATTTCGCCTCACCTTGGAAAATTAATAGGGTAAGTGATTATTGATTATTAATTATTGATCATTAGCTAATTACGCGAGCTTATCACGTTTGTAGAATAATTAATAATCAGTAATTAATAAGGTCCTTCCACTTACTTATAAATACAATCCCCAACTATTTCTGAAGGTTGTATTCATAGAGCCAATCCGCTAATAATTCTTGATGATACTTTTGAAGTGTAGTGGAAAACGAGGAAAGCAAAGCTGTTGGTTTAATCATGTTTGTTGGTTTATAGTATGCGGTTTATATTTTTATAACCACATCTTAAAGATGGAATCGTATAGCGTTTTCCATGCATTCGTTTCTTTTTCACAAAATCTTAACTGAGCGAGGTGGTAAGCAGTTTTTTATTAAGATAATGCTAACGGTTACAGGAGGTTAAGAACAAGTTCAAGTACATAGACCATAGCGGTTAGCTCTGGAAATAAATAACGCAAATTTCTTCTTGGGTAGATATGCCAAATCTTTGAGATTTGGCATATCTAGATTATAGATGACAACCACTTTAAAAGTCTATTGATACCCCACCTCTCAAAATCCCGAAGGGATTCAATATGCATAGCACCGTATGCAATACGGTGACATCATGTATGGAGCAATTCCCAACCCAGAATGGGTTGAATATCGCACATTCAACCCATTCTGGGTTGGGAAATATCCTCAATCTTATCCCTAGATTGCATCTAGGGCTATTCGTATTCAATCCCTTCGGGATTGTAGAGATCAAAAAGAGGTGGGGTATCAATAGATTTTGGAAATGCCAACCATCTTGTACCATCTGTTAGCCTGACGGCTATGGGCGAAGCCTCTGAGCAACTTTTAAGTGTCGAACATATAAAAAAATCTTAGGGATTAGACTAAGCCAGCGTACGTTTTGTCAAGGCTAATGATCATTTGCCAAAGTCAAAAAATAGAATACCGACAAACACTTTATAAAAATTGTAATTTTGCCGAGGAAAACAGATGCTTAGTGTGTTTTTTACACTAACTTTAATTTTTTTATCAGAAAATTTAATTAATCATGATATCAACCTCTACAAGATTTCGGGCAGGTGTACTTCACGGAGATGAAGTAACAGAGTTATTCAACTATGCTAATGAAAATAATTTTGCTTTACCTGCTGTGAATGTAGTGGGTACGGATTCTATTAATGCCGTATTGGAAACTGCAAAGGCTGTTAATTCTCCAGCAATCATTCAATTTTCTAATGGTGGATGTACCTTTAATGCAGGTAAGAGTTTGTCAAATGACGATCAGAAAGCAGCCATTATGGGAGGCATCGCGGGTGCGATGCACGTACATATTATGGCAAAAGCATATGGAGTACCAGTAGTACTACACACTGACCACTGTGCAAAAAAATTGCTTCCTTGGATTGACGGTTTATTAGATGCAGGTGAACAATTTTTTAAAACTAGAGGTTATCCTTTATATAGCTCCCATATGCTGGATTTATCAGAGGAGTCCTTAGAAGAAAATATAGCGATCTGTAAAAAATATCACGAGCGTATGTCCAAGTTAGGCATGACGCTAGAAATTGAATTAGGAGTGACAGGCGGGGAAGAAGATGGGGTGGATAATACGGATGTAGATAGTTCTAGATTATATACCCAACCTTCGGAAGTGGCTTATGCCTATACCGAACTTAATCCTATTAGTGATCGCTTTACCGTAGCTGCTGCATTTGGGAATGTTCACGGGGTATATCGCCCAGGTAATGTAGAACTGAAACCGATCATCTTAAAGAATACACAAGAACACATCAAAGAGAAATTCAATACAGGAGAGCAACCTATTAATTTTGTCTTTCATGGCGGGTCTGGTTCTAGTAGAGAAGAAATTAGAGAAGCAATTGAATATGGAGCGATCAAAATGAATATTGATACAGATATGCAGTGGGCATTTTGGGATGGTGTGAGACAGTATGTTGCTAAAAATCACGATTACCTACAGTCTCAAATAGGTAATCCAGATGGAGAAGATTCTCCAAATAAAAAATATTATGATCCGAGAAAGTGGTTAAGAGAAGGAGAAAAGAGTTTTGTGGAGCGCCTGAAAAAAGCTTTTGAAGATTTGAATTGTATTAATCGAAATGCGTAAAATTGCTTCATTGTTCTATTGCTCTACTGTTTCATTGTTCCATAGTTCCATTGTCCCGTACATGTTGTACAGGAACAATGAAACAATGGGACAATAGAACAATGGGACAATGGGACAATAGAACAGTGAGACAATGGAACAATGTAATTGATGATTCTACCCATATACGCCTACGGACAACCCGTCCTTAAAAAAGTAGCGGAGGAAATTGATAAAGACTATCCCTTCTTGGAAGAGTTGATCGCTAATATGTGGGAAACCATGTATAATGCGCAAGGGGTTGGTTTGGCTGCCCCACAGATTGGGCGGTCTATCCGATTATTTGTAGTGGACTCTGTTCAAATGGAAGAGGAAGATAAAGCCTTTAAAGGAATTAAAAAGGTATTTATCAATGCCCAGAAAATAGAAGAAACAGGACCTATTAATGAATATGAAGAAGGTTGTCTAAGTATTCCAGATATCAGAGGAGATGTTAACCGCCCACAGCGATTAACGATTCGCTATTTTGATGAGCACTTTGTGGAGCATACGGAGACTTTTGAAGATTTGAACGCTAGGGTAGTGCAACATGAATACGACCACATCGAAGGTATCTTATTCACAGAGCATTTGAAGCCACTTAAAAGAAGATTGGTCAAGCGCAAATTGGATAAGATCAAGAAAGGGAAAGTGAAGCAAGAATATCGGATGAAGTTTGTTGTGCATTAGTTGTTGGTGACTGGTGGTCTTAAAACTAAATTCATGACACCCCAAGTTTTGTCTTTTTGCACTTATACTGCGTTATTTTTTTCTGGTTGTTGTGACTATTTCAAAATTCTATGCATACAGAACGGCGTAGAATTTTTTACCACAAAGTCACAAAGTAAGTAGTCTGACAAAAATAAGTTAACAACTTTGCTTTTCAGTTGATTGATTATAAATTACTGATTATTAGCTAATTAGGCGTATTCAGTAGCGTCTGGAAAATAATTAATAATCAATAATCAATAATTAATAATGTCACACTACTTACACATAGACAGAGTACTATTAGATAAAGACTTATGTTTTGCGCAAATCTGGCAAAAGCTTGCTCGGTGACTAGCGTCAACTCGCAATAGATTTCTTAGCGGCAGTGCTTTAAAAAGCGTTTTTTGAAAAAAACGCTTTTCAAAGCACTGCCGCTAAAAGAACCTCACTGCCGAATCATTCCTTAGATGGTCATAATATCTTTTTCTTTAGCAGTAATTAGATCATCTACTTTCTTAGAAAAGTTTTTGGTAGCATTCTGAACATCCTCTTCTTTACCCTTGCCAATATCTTCAGAGAGTCCTTCTTTTACTGATTTTTTAATGGTATCCATCGCCTCCTTACGAGAGTTTCGGATACTTATTTTTGCTTCCTCGCCTATACCTTTCGCTTTTTTTACCAGGTCTTTTCGTCTTTCTTCTGTTAAAGGAGGAATACTGATGCGAATCATCTCTCCATCATTCATCGGAGTGATTCCTAAATTTGCTTCAAAGATTGATTTTTCGATTGGACCCAACATGGTTTTTTCCCAGGGTTGGATGGTCAGTGTTCTTACGTCTGCTTTGGAAACATTAGCCACCTGCTTCAGTGGAGTAGGGCTACCATAATAATCGACCAGCAAATCAGACACCATAGTAGGAGAGGCTTTGCCTGTTCGTAATTTTTGCAATTCCCGATGCAAACGTTCGATTGCTTCTCCCATGGCTTCTTGGGCGATTTCTATTGCCATATTTACATCATCGAGCATAGTTTGAA
>CALJIQ010000151.1 GCA_937973995.1 uncultured Saprospiraceae bacterium | reverse complement strand
TAAAAAAGTGATTTTACAATACTGTTTAATTGTTTATTTGTTGAACTGTTTATCTAAGTATAGCTTGTAAACGAATAAACAGTTACACAAATAAACAATTAGTTCACTTTCATAATTTTACCCCGTTCGCAGTATAACTCTTATAATCACATTTAAGCCTTACTTTTAATAGAGAAAATCCCTATCTTTGCGCTCATTTTTGAAAATTCTAAATTAGATATTATGAATACGGTAGCATTTACAGCAACAGAAAGAAGTGACAAAGGTAAGACTAGTTCAAAAGCCGTAAGAAAAGAAGGTAAAATTCCTTGTGTATTATATGGAGGAGGTGTCAATGTGTCATTTTCCACTACACACAATGATATCAAGAACTTGATATATACCCCTGATTTCAAGATTGCAGAGATTACATTAGATGGTGCAGTACACAAGTGTATCTTAAAAGATGTGCAATACCATCCCGTAACGGAAAGCGTCTTACATGCAGATTTCTTAAAATTAGAAGAAGGACGACCAATCAAATTGGAAGTTCCTGTTCGTTTTAAAGGCGTTTCGCCAGGAGTTAAAGAGGGAGGTAAGTTGCAACAAACTCTTCGTAGGGTAAAAATTAAGACGACGCCAGATAAGATCGTAGATGAATTATTAGTAGATATTTCTGGGCTAGTACTTGGACAATCTGCACGAGTGAGAGATTTGGAAGTGCCAGAAGGTATTGAGGTCATTAATTCAATGGGAATTCCTGTAGTTTCAGTTGAGGTACCAAGAGCATTGAGAAGTGCAGAAGCAGAATCAGAAGATGGAGCAGCAGAAGGCGGAGAAGCAGATGGTGGCGAAGCAGACGCTGCAGCAGAAGAATAATATACGCTTCTACTTTAAATATAACACCAAAAAAAGGGCGATTATTGATAGCAATAATTGCCCTTTTTTTTAGTAGAACAGTCACGGAATATTATCTTATTCCAAATTGAGATACTTACTCCAATCTCCCGTTTTCGTTTCTTCGTTTTGGTTGACTTTCAATAGTTTCAAGAATTCTTTTCTAGCAATACTTCTCCCTCCCAAACTGGTTAAATGTTGGGTGCGCTGTTGGCAATCGATTAACTGAAAATCCAGTTGTATGAGTTGCTTAACGAGACTAATAAAACCAAACTTGGAGGCATTGCTCACTTTAGAAAACATAGATTCACCAAAAAATACTTTTCCTAATCCAATACCATATAAGCCACCTACCAGTTCTTCCTCCTGCCAGACTTCTATAGAATGAGCGAATCCCAATTGATGTAATTTTACATATCCCTCTACCATGTTTTCTGTAATCCAAGTGCCTCCTCCTTGGCGTTTTCTGCGTTGGGTTTGGCAAGACCGCATAACCTCCTCAAAGTGTTGATCTACCGTCAATTGAAATTTTTGTTGGTTGAAATAAGGACGCATACTTTTGGACACCTTCAATTCTTTTGGAAATAAGACAAAGCGAGGGTCAGGTGACCACCATATAATTGGATCATTGGGATTGAACCACGGAAAGATCCCATTTTGATAAGCTATTAATAAGCGTTGTTCGGATAGGTCTCCGCCGATGGCTAGAATGCCATCTTCATTCGCCATATTCGCAGGGGGGAAAAATAGATCTTTTTCTGAAAGCCAGTACAATTGTTCTTGGTGTTGCGGCATTATGGTATTGTGGTATTTTGGTCATGTACCACAAAACCATAATACCATAATGCCATAATACCAATCTAAATCCCATACTTATCCAATAAATAAACCAAGCTAGTCATAGCAGCGGCACCCAATTCTAACTCTCTTTCATTGACTGCTTCTATCTTATCTATTGCAGTATGGTGATAATCAAAGTAGCGTTGAGAATCGGGGCGGAAGCCAAATAATAAACCATTTTGACTTTTCAATCGGGATATATCCGCTCCTGATCCTCCTTTTTGTAAATATAAGCCATAAGGCTCCATTAAAGGAATAAAGCGATCATATAAAGGTTTAAATTTTTCATTAAAAATAGTTTCCGTCGCATCACAAGTAAATCCTCTAGGTGTAAATCCACCTGCATCAGATTCTATGGCCGCCATATGGTATTCACCTTTCTTATTAGACTGTTCCATGTATTCAATTGCTCCTGCTTGTCCATTTTCTTCATTCATAAATAACACACAACGGATCGTGCGCTTAGGGGTATAGTTAAGTCGTCTAAAGGTATGGATCACATCCATTGCATGAACACATCCGGCACCGTCGTCATGCGCACCATCCCCTATATCCCAAGAATCCAAATGCCCGCCTACCAAGATAATTTCTTCTGGATGCGTGCTGCCTTTAATCTCTCCAATCACATTATAAGACTTTTTATCAGATAGCGTTTGGCAATTAGTGTGCATATATAATTCGACCTTACCCATAGTCAGCAGATCGCTTAATTGTTCTGCATCATTGGTGCTGATTGCCATACTGGGAATTTTAGGTACCCCTTCTTCATAGACCAAGGTCCCTGTATGAGGGAAGTCATCTAATCTGGTAGTCATACTCCGAACAATGGTACCAATGGCTCCATACTTAGCAGCTTTAGAAGCTCCAAATACTCGTTGGTCAACAGCCCCACCATATGCATTAAAGGTTCTTAATTGTTTGGGATTCATCGCACGATTGTAGAAAACGATTTTTCCTTTAATAGAAGCACCTAAATTTTCTACTTCATCCAAACTTTTTACTTCTACTACTTCTGCTTTGATACCTTTTTTAGTTCCGACTGAATTTCCCAAGGTGGTTGCTTTTAATTCCATAGATCCTAACGCAGAATGAGTGACTCGAACGGTCTCAATGTCTCCTCTATGCCAATGAGGTACCATGCAAGGTTGTAGCCATACACTATCCATTTGTAGGGTATCTAACATTTGTCTGCCATACTCTACTGCTGCTAAGGAAGCTGGTGTCCCCGCTAATCGCCCTCCAATTTTGGTAGATAGATAGGTAAGCCATTGGAAGGCTTGCCCATTGGTCAATGCTTCGTCATATATTTTTCTAATATAAAAAGCATCCGTTTGCTCTGCTTTAGTAGATTGCCCTTGAAGGGAAATAGTTAGGAACAAACAGCAAAACATGAAAATATTTAAATGGATTGGAAATTTCATTGAAAAAATTTTAAAAAAACACTCAAAAATGATAGAAATTCGTAATCTCGATACTTAGAATATAAAAAAATAAAAAAAAAGCTATTTTCTATTTTTAGTAAAAATTCTGAAATAAATAAGAATTCAAAATTAAATTTTATAATACTAAAACAAAACTTACAAATAACTATTAATCAAATTCGGGAATTTGGATAGATGCCTTCCGCAGGTATAGGGCGTTATAAAAAAAGAGGAATTTGACCTAACTTTGTTCCAGAAATAAATGCTTTTTAAGTTATTAAAGAAAGCTCAAGAATAAATAATAATTTGGTTTTATTTGGTTAGGGCAGAGGTAGCATCGAATGCTACCTCTATTTTTTTGCCTATTTGTTGGCATTCTGTATATTTAGCGTATAAAAATAAACGCTAAACGCTATGAGAAGCCAATTCTACCTAGAAAGGATTCCTTACCTTGCTGATCTAATATCCATCTTTTTCCCTAAACTATGTTTGATTTGTCAACAGCAATCAACTTTAAGACATCACGGATTTTGTTTCGCCTGCCAACAAAAATTACCGTTTACTAATTTCCACCTCACACATGAGAATGCCTTTACAGATCGCTTTTGGGGACGTATTCCATTGCAGGCAGGTGCCGCTTTATTTTTTTTACAAAAGGATGGAGTAGTACAAGAAATAGTCTATCAATTGAAGTACAATGATCGTCCCAAGATAGGCATTCAATTAGGAAGATTATATGGGAAAATTCTAAAAAATCATTCGGTATTTGCTGCTGCCGATTTGATTCTACCAGTTCCCCTTCATCCTTCTCGTAATAGAAAACGAGGCTACAATCAAAGTACGCAATTTGCTATTGGATTATCTGAGATATTACATATTCCCGTAAATGATACCGCTTTAATTAGAACCATAGCCACTACCACTCAAACAAAGAAAACTAGATTAGAGCGATTTGAAAATGTCCTCTCCGCTTTTCAAGTTCGAGATAGGATTGCCATAGCAAACAAACATATTTTACTTGTGGATGATGTGTTGACGACTGGGGCGACCTTAGAAGCCTGCGCTACTCATTTATTAGAAATTGAGGGTGTGACAATGAGTATGCTGACTATTGCTATTGCAAAAAGTTAATAAACTTTTGTATTAAAATAGCAGAAAGTAGCCTTCACCTCCCCCTTTTCCCACTTCACTTCTTATAGATGGTTTTACTAATATAATCTATCTTACTTTGTGTCATCAAAATGATTGTAAAGATTGCATGAGATGATAATGACGGTCTGGCAAAGTAACAAAGGTTACGAAAACAGTCACCAAAAGAGAAATCCTTTAGACTGATTTATTCGACATCTTCAACCGCTGATCCATTTTGCGTGAGGAACAAACTGGGCAGCTTCTAAGTCGAAAACCGATAAAACCATTAAGTATATGCATTTGGTGAACTGCTAAAATCTTAGCGTACTTTGTCAGACTGTTCTTTTTTAGAGGGAAGCATCTTGATACACAAATTTGAAATCGTTCTTTTTTAAATACCCTCGCTAGACGTAGAAATACAAAGGCGAACATATCCAAAAATGTTAGTTCAACCTTCGGTATGACCAGTTGAAAAGTATATCACGGAATTAATCAAAGATATATCCTTTCTATCCATTTCTACCGACAAGGCTATCCCAAAAGCCAGCTTTTTGGAAACAATTAAGTTGAAGAAAAGCAACTAGGTTTATTAGTTTTTGAATTGAGTCTTTTTTCTTAGGTATCCACCATTAAAAAAGAACTCATTTCAAAAACGACCGATGCTTATTTTCGTCGTTCCTATTCTCGCTTTTTTTTACAAAGACTTTGAACAAAAAATAGATTCCCAAATTCCGATTCATTGTAAGAATAATATTACTGGGCAAAAGTAGTCTTTATTGCATCGCAGTCAACTACCAACGGGGTACGTCCCCGTTGGAGTTTTTTTTTGCCAATTTGTCAAAATTATTATCTAGGCTGATTGCCTTTCTTAGGTGTGATAAATTTGGTATAACCAATTCTCTTTCCATTTAAATAGTACACCAATCTGGCCGTAGGATAGCGTGGTAACATGACTTCTCTTAAAAAGATGGCTGCATCTTTTTTCTCTTTAAAATTCCCCAATAAATAGGCATGTTCTCCATTCGCTTTTTGCTCTACTGCAATATTTCCATGTCTAGAAAATACTTCATGCGTCATTGGTAGCGCAGCATTGGTTACCATAAATTCTATATAATAACCAGTGAACCCAGCAGGGATTTTAGTCGTCTTTCCTTTTTTGGAGGAACTTTTAACAATGGTCTCTCCAGATTTAGTAGGTACAATTTTATCTGATTGAGTAGTAGTGTTTGTTCTGGAAGGGGAAGGTTTACTAGTCGTAGGTGAAGCCTTACTAGGCGGACTACTCACTAGTGTTTCTCCTGCATTCTCACCTGTGTTGGAGGTAGGAATGGAACTACTTTGTTGGGCGGGCGGAGTAGTAGCTTTTTGTTTAGTAGGAACAGTTGGCTGAACGGTAGGTGTACCAATTGGATTTTGATTAGTGGTTCTGTTGTTAGCAGGAGTAGAAACGTCCTCTACAGAGGCTGTTGGCGTTCTTTTGGGTTGATTAGCTTTTTGGATATCCTTTAAAATAGATTCGGGTATAGGTCCTCCTTCTGGCACTTTAATCTGCCCATCCATTCCCACTTCAATGATCTCATCTGATAAATTTTCAAATTGTATGATTTCTGCCAGGCGTTGATTGGCAAACGAATGCGCTTCTTCTATGCCTACTACTTTTAATTCTGTTCTTCTATTTTCTTGGTGTCTTCGCTCGGAGCATTTTACCCCATTCTTACAACCATTGACGGGTTGCTTTTCCCCATACCCTTTTGCCGCTAAATAACTAGGGTCCATATTACCATTGTCGGTCAAATAATCGACCACCGCTTGTGCTCTGCGTTGAGAGAGTTTTAAATTATAATCATCTTTCCCTCTAGCATCCGTATGTGAACCGATTTCTATAGAAATGCCAGGGTTATCTTTGATAAGGGTTATCAATGATTCTAGTTCCTTTTCTGCTTCGGGTCGTAGTTTACTACTATTTAAATCGTAATAGATATTCTTTAATTCAAACGCCTCGTTGATAAGAATGGGTTGTAATTCTATATTGGCTAATAAAGTACCCATTTGGTTTTGACCCGTTAATACATCCGAAACTCCTGGCTGGACATTTCCTACCCCATCAAAACATAAAATACAGCCTTTTACATCCACGTATGCTTCCAAACGTTTTGTAAAATATCCCTCTTTTCGAATCATGATGGTATAATGATTCCCTCTTTCGAAGTTTACTTTAAAAGTAGGGGCTGGATGATTTTCTAGTTCCACTTCTGGTTCTTGGGTGGTATTATTATATACTTCAATTCTAGCGCCTTCGATGGCATCTACTTGTTCCTTTCCTTTTAATCTTTTTTCGGCCATCGTTACATCAAAAATATATCCTGGTTTTCGCTCCATTTGGAGCTTGATATATTCTTTATCTTTTTTTAAGGATACCGGAATTCGTTTTGGGTGGAATAAATCTTTTTTAGCTTCCAGTACATAGTCCCCTTTTGGCAAGGCAATGACGAATTTACCCTCTTTATCTGAACTGATTTCTCCAATAACCTGATTCGTTTTATTGTCTTTGATTTGGACTTTCACTTCATTGAGGTAGCCACGATTGCCACTTTCAAAAGCGTAGCCTTCCAATAACACTTCCTGTGCGACCATTGGGGAAACCATAGTGGCCATAATGCATAAATGGAACAGTAGTTTTTTCATGTTATTTTTGCGCTTTTTGGTTGTAGAAACTAAATGCTGTTGATTTTGGATGCTATTGTTGTTGATAAGCCGTCCCTTCATTAGCATCCAACATCTACCATTAAGACTATTTCAATATAAAAACGTAACGAGTGCGCATTATATTTATGGGAACGCCAGACTTTGCCGTTCCATCTCTTAAAATACTGTTAAATAGTGGGTATGAGGTAGTAGCTGTCATTACAGCTACCGATAAAATGGGCGGTAGAGGCAAAAATAAGTTAATTCAATCTGCGATTAAACAATTTGCGGTAGCGCATGATTTACGGGTGCTGCAACCCAAAAATCTCAAGGCACCCGCTTTTGTAGCAGAACTTCAATCCCTAAAAGTGGATTTGCAAATAGTGGTAGCTTTCCGAATGTTACCTGAGATCGTATGGAATATGCCACCATTAGGTACGATTAATTTGCATGGGTCTTTACTGCCTAAATACCGAGGGGCAGCGCCGATTAATTGGGCAGTAATTAATGGCGAAAAAGAAACAGGTGTAACCACCTTTTTATTACAACATGAGATAGATACAGGGGACTTGTTATTACAAAAATCCATTGAAATTGGAGAGAATGAAACAGCAGGAGAAGTATATAATCGGATGATGGAAATGGGGGCGGGTGTGTTATTAGAAACAGTGCAATTATTAGAATCAGGACAATATACAACGACTGCTCAAGATACTAGTCTAGCTACCAAAGCGCCCAAAATTTTTCATGATACCTGTGAAATAGATTTTGCAAGAAATACAGAAGCCATTCATAACTTCATTAGAGGACTGAGTCCATACCCAACAGCTTGGACGACTTTAGATGAAAAGAAATTAAAGGTCTTTAAAACCCAGAAAGAAATAGTAGATCATTCTTTTGAAGTTGGATCTTTTATTTCGGATAACAAAACTTTTTTAAAGGTCGCTACTTTGGATGGATATGTGCAATTATTGGAATTGCAATTAGCGGGTAAAAAACGCATGAAGATTAAAGACTTTTTGAATGGCTATACGATAAAGCAAATATTGAATTTCTAATAGAGTAGTAAGCGGGAGGACATTATTAATTACTGATTATTAATTATTTTCTAAGCGTAATTAGAACGTGTAATTAGCTAATAATCAATAATTAGTAATCAATAATCAAACTTAATCTATGGAAGAAATTAATCCAATTATACAAGAAGAAAATACCCCACCACCAACCACAAAGAGACCACTAACCTTTTGGAAAGGAGTGGGCTATGGATTAGTTATATTGGTGTCTCAATTAGTCGTAGGTGGTATCGTAGCAGCAGTGGCAATGGGTACTTCTGGAGAAGAGATCGGCTCCAATCCAGAAGAAATGATGTCCAGTATGATGGATTGGATTATGGGCATTGCGCTGCCTGTTTCTTTTTTATTGGCGGTGTTGATTTTATTGAGTAGAAGAAAATTACATCCTAACGCATTGAAGGGGGACAGCTCTTTTTTTCTTTTGTTTTTCGTCTCGTCGCTGACCGTCTTTGATGCGTTTCCACTTCGAATCGGATCGAAGCCTGACCAGACTGACCAGCCCCCTTTTCAATGAGAGTCGTTGGCGTGCGAGATTAAGGAGACAAATGGCTTACTGCTATCTACGCATCGGTGTTCGCTGTTCTCAGCAGTTGGAATCGTTCGACTGATAGCACTGCAGTTGTTGTTTTCGCTTAC
>CALJIQ010000150.1 GCA_937973995.1 uncultured Saprospiraceae bacterium | reverse complement strand
ACCGAACTACAACCCAATAATGCAATGGCTTGGTTGAATTTGGGAAATGCTTATGCGAATTCTGGGAATGTGGAGAAGGGGATTGAGTTGCAGCGAAAGGCGCAGGGAATTGATCCTAATGTGGGGAAGCAGTGAAATATTTGGTGGACAGACGTTTCACTGTGACGGGGTCATTTAAAAATGCCCCCGTCACTTAATTCTAAAACCTTTTGAGAAAAATACGGGGGCACTTTGAAGTGACCCCGTATTTCTATCCCACCAACTCCTTAGCCCGTTCCAAAGCCTTCTCCAATCCACTAGCATCCTTGCCCCCCGCCGTAGCAAAAAAGGCTTGACCGCCACCACCGCCTTTAATCTCTTTCGCCAATTCTCGGATCATATTACCGGCGTGTAGGTCTTTGGTTTCTGTTAGGTTCTTGCTGACGGTTATCATTAATTGAGGTTTGTTGTTGACCTCTGCACCGAAGACGATGAGGGCATCCCCAATTTCATTTTCTAATTGATAAGAAAGCGTTTTAATGGCATTGCTATCATTAAGCGGTAGTCTAGCACTCAAGAAATTCACCCCATTAATAGAAGCCACTTTTGATTTTAATTCATCTTTTAACCCACCCGCTTGGTCTGCTAACATTTTTTCAATCTGCTTTTTGAGTTGTTTATTTTCCTCTTGCAAGGCAGCAACTGTATTCGCTACTTTGGCTGGATTTTTAAACATGCCTCTAATCGCATTCAATTCCGCTAATTCTTTATTAAAAAAGATTTCTGCTTGACCAGAAGTAATTGCTTCTATCCGTCGAACGCCTGCTGCTACTCCAGTTTCTGATAAGATTTTAAAAAGACCAATATCACCCGTCGCAGGGACATGTGTGCCTCCACATAATTCTCTAGAGAAATCTTTATCGAAAGTAATCATCCGAACCGTATCGCCATATTTTTCGCCAAAGAGGGCTGTTGCACCTGCTGCTTTTGCTTCTTCCAATGGCATATTTCTATTTTCCTCTAAAGCAATATTTTCTCGAATTTTTTGATTGACGATTTTTTCAATACTCGCTACTTCCTCTTCTGTCATTTTTGCAAAATGAGAGAAGTCAAAACGCAAGCGTTTATCATCTACATCTTGTCCTTTCTGTTGCGCATGAGTCCCTAATACTTGATGCAAGGCAGCGTGCATTAAATGGACTGCGGAGTGATTAGAAGATGTTGCTTTTCGTTTTGGCGCATTCACCTCTGCGGTTACAGGCAATCCAAAATTGGAGGGGAATGCTTTTACGATATGAACGATCAAATCATTCTCCTTAACGGTACTTAAAACTGGAATCTTTTCCTCTCCAAAGTACAGCAAACCTGTATCGCCTCGCTGTCCCCCACTCTCTCCGTAGAAAGGAGTTTGGTCTAGCACGATTTGGTATTGCGATCCTTTTTTAGTTTTGACGGTTCTGTATTTTAAAACTTTTGCACCTTCTACTTTTAGATGATCATAACCTACAAATGCTACTTCGCCAGCCATCAATTCCTCCCAATCACCCACTTCTTTTTTCGCATCTGCTCGACCTCTTTCCTTTTGTGCTGCTAGTGCCGTATTGAAGCCAGCATCATCAACCGTCCAGCCTTTTTCTTGCGCCATTAGGCGAGTTAGGTCAATAGGAAACCCATAGGTATCAAATAACTCAAAAGCATCTTCGCCTTTGATTTGATTCTTATTTACCTCCAAAGCAGCAAAACGCTTTAGGCCATTTTCCAGCGTATTTAAAAAAGTCGTTTCCTCTCCTTGAATAATCTTAGCCACCTGCGTCTCCTGTGCTTTTAATTCTGGGAATACATCTTTAAAAGCAGTTGCCAATAGCGGAATCATCTTATGAAGAAAAGGTTCTTTGATCTCCAAAAAGGAATAATAATACCGAACCGCTCTTCTCAATATTCGCCGAATCACATAACCCGCTCCCGTATTACTAGGCAACTGCCCATCTGCAATAGCGAAGGATACGGCTCGAATATGATCGGACACCACCCGCATAGCAATATCTACTTTCGCATCTAAAGCATAACTATAAGTGTATTTTTTACCAGACTCTTTTTGAATAAAGTCGATGAAAGGTGTAAATACATCAGTATCATAGTTGGACGTCTTTTGCTGCATCGCCATACACAATCGCTCAAAACCCATCCCTGTATCTACATGCTTCGCTGGCAATTCTTCCAAACTTCCATCTGCTTTTCTATTGAATTGTATAAATACCAGATTCCAAATTTCAATCACCAAAGGATCGTCCATATTCACCAAGGTACCGCCATCTACTTTTAGTCGTTCTTCGTCTGGACGTAAGTCTATATGAATTTCTGAGCAAGGACCACAAGGTCCCGTCTCTCCCATTTCCCAAAAATTATCCTTGCTATCAAAATCTAATATTCGATCATTGGGAATCCATTTTTGCCAGAATGCTCTTGCTTCATTATCAGGCGTTAAGCCTTGCTTGTCATCTCCTTCAAAAACAGAAACATATAATCTATCTTTCGGGAGTCCTAATTCTTTCGTCAATAGTTCCCACGCCCATTCAATTGCTTCTTCCTTGAAATAATCACCAAAAGACCAATTCCCCAACATCTCGAACATCGTATGGTGATAACTATCTATGCCTACTTCTTCCAAGTCATTGTGCTTTCCTGATACCCTTAAACACTTTTGCGTATCCGCAATTCGTGGATTATCAGGGGTTTGATTTCCTAAAAAGAAGTCCTTGAATTGATTCATCCCCGAATTGGTAAACAATAAGGTAGGATCCGATTTATTCACAATAGGCGCAGAAGGCACTATTTTATGTCCCTTGGAACGGAAAAAGTCTAAAAATTTCTGTCTAATTTCACTAGAAGTCATTATCAATATTGTTAGGCTATCGAATTTTAAATTCAGTATTACTAAATTTCAGTTGTTTTGTTACCTAATAACCAATTAACTAACTATTTATCAATCATTTATAAAACTTCCTCATACGCTTACTAATAATAGTTAATTGATGGTAATTTTGAAACAGCCAAAATTATGGAATTTCGACTAAACATATAAAATAATTAATGGCCAGTACCCTCTTCCAGTAAGTGCTTCGGATTAATTAAGCGGAGCAATTTTGAGTCAGCTTATCGGTATATATAACCACCCATACTGGAATATCGTTCCTACTTGTTGATTTGGATTTGTCTAAAATAAAATATAATTTGTGGGTCTATTAAAGCGCTTTTTTTGATTAAGCCCTCCCTCCAATAATTACTCATCAAAATATAGTATCATTCAAAATGGTAACCTGATAAGGTTACCCAATTGTCTTTAAGGAAAAGAATGATAAAGCATATCAGTAGAATATAAACTCATCCTATTCTTACCACTTATTGAACTTAACTTTAGCCACACTTATCTATTAGGAAATGAGGCGTGGACATTGAAAATTCCAATTTTAACATGAGAATAGTCAACAACCCAACAAGACCATTATTTATCCTATTGGTATTTCTATTTTTGTTACCCCATATAGGAATAAGTCAATGTTTGGACAACATGATAGATTCCGACCAGGACGGTATTTGCGATCTATTAGATCAATGTCCCAATTTTGATGACGATTTAGATATAGATAAAGATGGAATTCCTTACTGCCAAGACAACTGTGTAGATGTAAATGAAAATGGAATTTGTGATGAGGTGGATACGGACCCCATCACTAAAAAACTCAAAATTCACTTCAGTTTAAAAAGAGGATTTTACGAGAATGCCATTGAGGTACAGCTCATTTCAAATCGACCCAACACTACCATCCGTTATACCTTAGGTGCAGATCCTTATTGCCCATCAGAAAATTCAGGAACGCTTTATACGGGTCCCATTCAAATAACGAATCAGTACGCACTTCAAACCTTAAAAGTGATTGGTACGAATGGAGATGAAACCACTAAAGTATATACCCATAGTTATATTTTCAATGGATTTCATTTACCCTCAGTAGTATTCAGTTGTAGCCCCTACCCTACTAAAGCAGGAGAAAGAGAACAGCCGATCAGTTTTGAATTTATTGTACCAAGCAACTCCCCACTAAAAAGTATTCAGGAATATGCGGCAACCAAAACTTCAAGTGGTGGATTTCATTCAGGAAGAAGTGATAAAGTATATTTTAGATCTGCATATGGCGCAGGGACATTAAAAGAAGATTTATTCTCAGATTTTTATTATGGTCCTAATAAACCAGTAAAAAAAATAGATCAATTATTCCTAAGATCGAGTCACGGGGATGAGAGTATGATGAAACAGATAATCGCACACGATGCTTTAAGATCAACTGGGGTTTACTCGCCTGCAGGGCGGTTTATCTATTTATACAAGAAAGGAAAAATAAACGAGGTAAGGCATTTGCAAGAGAGACCAGAAACTGGATTCATGGAAGCTCAAACAGGTTACGATAAGTCCACTTTCGAGGCTTATGCTGGTAATATCCATTCCAGTTTACATGCCGAAGTAAGTAAGGGATGGGAGGAAACGAAGAAGGTGATTAATATTGAGTCACTCTGCAATTTTTTAATCAATCAGTGGATCGCAGATGTTCCGGATTATAACCATTATAAAAACTATCGGGCGGCTGGCCCAACTGACTTACAACTAGCAAATGGTAATGATCTAGCTTGGCATTTTTTCAATTGGGATATGGACCTTGGGTATAGAAATAATTCATCCGCTAATTCCTATACTTCACCGAGATTGATATTACGAAGCGCTGAAAAACATAGAGCATTTCTCTTAAGATTTGCGGATATTATTTATTGCTCTACGGAAAATGAAGGCGTATTTACGGAAACCGCTTATTTAAACAGAATTTCTGAGAGAAAAGAGGAACTAGATCTTTTCTTTGAAAATTACAATCAAAATATCAATACGCAAGCATTTTTCAATAAAGTGATAAATTTTATCCCTGAAAGATTGGAATGGTTAAGAAATGATTTAAGAGAAAAAAACTATTCCTCCAATCTTAAGTCATTGACCTATTCTATTGAGGAAGGAACGGTTACTAATGGTCAACAATTGACTTTGTCCAATCCTAATGCAAAAGGAGCTATTTACTATACCTTGAATGGGACTGATGTTAGAACAGAAGAAGGCCTTTTGAAGTCTGAGGCTATACTATATCAAGGACCGATTACGCTAAACGATGGGGTATATGACATATTTGCCAGAGTATATGATTCTTCTGCACCAAATATGATTGATCGATGGTCTGCTACCTGCGGCACCAAAACGTTCTATGTTGAGCAAGCCTATACTAATATTAGTATCAACGAAATTCATTATAATCCAAAGGATGCTATTACAGAACAAGACAACATTGCTGGAAAAAATTATGAATTTATTGAATTAAAGAATATCGGTAGCACACCAGTGAATCTAAATGGTTCTAGATTTTCAAAAGGAGTAGAATTAACGATAAAGACCAATGTAATCATTCCACCAAATGGCTTTGCCGTTTTTGCAGAGGACGCAACGATATTTGAAACGACTTATGGATTTGCTCCTGATGGAGAATACACTGGAAAATTAAATAATGACGGTGAAAAAATAAACCTAAAAGATCCATTTGGAAATTTTATTGATACCGTGCGCTATGACACCAACAATTTATGGGATGAAGGCGCAGACAGTACTGGTTTTTCACTTGAGTTATTGCATCCTACTTTCGATAATAAAAAAGCACTCAACTGGTTTAGATCAGACAAAATAGGAGGTACCCCTAAAGCAGAAAATTCAAGGATTTGCGCTACTACATTAGACAGGATCATTATAAATGAAATCAATTACAATTCTAACAAAGGCCAGCAAAAAGCAGGGGATTGGGTAGAGTTATATAACCCAACTGCTACTACTATTGATCTTTCTGGTTGGACATTGTATGATAGTGGCAATGCATTTGTTTTTCCACAAAACATTTTTTTAGGAGCAGATAGTTATGCCGTATTAGTGGCGGAGAGCGATAATTTTAATAGTGCATTTCCCAATATCAGTAGCGACAAAATCATTGGAGAATTTCCATTTAAATTAAGTAATAAAGGAGAGAGAATTACCTTGTTTGATGCCAGTAAATGTTTGGTGGATTATGTGATTTATGATGACAAAGCGCCTTGGCCTGAAGCTGCTGATGGCAATGGTCCAACCCTTTCGTTACTTGATACCGCTTTAGACAATGCTTTGCCAGAATCATGGACATCTTCTGTAGCCATGAATCCTTCCTTTACCATCGGTTCTCCTGGCGCTTCCAACAAATGTGAATCAGGTATCTCTTGTGATGATGGCGATGATTGTACAATTAATGATGTGCTTGATATACATTGTAATTGTGTAGGCACTACAATTATTGGTTCAGGCAGCGACGGAATATGTGGTAGCCAAGAGCAAATGAGTGAACCCACAGATGCTTGCGCAACATTGGAAGGGGATCAAGATGAGGATGGCGTCTGTGATGTCAATGATAACTGCCCAACTATTGCAAACCCTAATCAAGAGGATACAGATGGAGATGGCATAGGTGATACCTGCGATCAACCCAGTGTATTATATGAGAATTGTGGTTACCGTTTTCTGCACGATGGTTTAGTGATACAGTTCGCTGAGATTCAAGATGCCTATATCCTCCTATCTGAATTAAATACAAATAGACTTATTCTTCACTGCGATCCGTGGGCAGGAAAACCCTGCGTCGATAGCTTAAGCATTCCACTTGAACCAAGTAAGGAGTACGAGGTAAGAATCCTTAACTTAGTAAGTAGGTGTGAATCCAGAGATACGCTAAGTACGCCCAGTACTTTCATAGAATCCATCAATATGGCATCCAAAAGGGATATGGAAATTCCTATTCAAAAAGCACCGTCTGCTATAAAGCAAAATATTACTATTTATCCCAATCCTGTTACTCAAGTCTTGAATGTAGATTTAAAAGGATATGGAACTCAAGTTAAGGAAATTAGGCTGATAAGTAGTTTAGGAAAGGAAATGAGCTATCAAATAATGCAAGCCACTATCTTCACCCAAGAATTTCATCAAATTGATGTACATAATTTGAATAATGGGCTATATTTTCTTCAAATTAAGGTAGATGGACAGATTGAAGAAGTGAAAAAAATTATTATTAAAGGGTTAGAGAAAAAATAAAGGAAATAATACTTTATTCAAGTATAAGGCGATGAAAATGAAACAGTATTCTACAAAACAGAGTAAGGAATAAATAAAATTAGTCTTTTTATTATATCTGCCAAATTTCCCTTATCCTATACTCCCTTCCGATTGCCTAAGTCATTAAATACTAGTTGGTTATAACTGATTTTTAGTAAATTTGTTACCCATTAAAAAAATAACTATCTGATTATCAGTCAACTAAAAATTAGGTTTTTTTTTTGGATTTCTAAGATTAGGTTTTACTTTTGGGCTTCTTTTATGACTACCCTTTTAATAGGGCGACCAAAATTATGGAAATTCAAACAAAAATCTCGACTAAGCACCCACTATCACCACCGATTTAGCTTTCCTTGGCATTTTTTCAAAATAACTAAAATAAACAACAACAAAACTGTGGGAAAATTATTCAATCGAGAATGATTTTAGAACCAAACGTTTTTTAATGAGAAAAGAAAGGTACTATTTTAATACTCAGACTTTGAGGTATGAAAAGATAGTAGATACTCCCAAGATACTTACCTTAAAATTATTAGGTATTTTGGGTGGAGTTATACTAGCTGGTATCATCTCATCGTCTATTATCTCTCAATTTTATGCGTCCCCCAAAGAGTTAGCACTACAACGTGAGATTGATCAGATGAAGCATCATTATGAGAGCTTGAAGAAAAGTGTGGCGGATATGGATAAAGTGCTAGTAAATATCAAACAAAGGGATGCCAGTGTTCACCGTATGGTATTTGGGATGAATCCCATAGACGAAGGGTTGTATCAAGGAGGCGTTGGTGGACATGAGAAACATGCTCATCTTACTAAGTTTAAGCAAACAGGAGACCTATTAATAGAAGCACAAGAAAAAGTAGATCGTTTGTCTCATCAGTTGGTGGTACAATCTAAATCTTTGGATGAAATTGAAAATATGGCTAAAGGACAAAGCGAGTATTTCGCTTCTATGCCTTTAATTGCTCCTGTACGAAAAGACTTACTAAAGCGAAAAATTCACTTGTTATCTGGTTTTGGTAAGCGTTTACACCCTATTTATAAGGTGATGAAAATGCACGATGGCATTGACTTTACGGCTGTTAAAGGAACGCCTATCCAAGCAACAGGTGATGGAAAAGTAATTACTGCTAAGCGATCTCCTTCTTATGGTAGATATGTGGTGATTCGTCATAATGATGAATACGAAACCTTATATGCTCACATGGACGAAATTATGGTATTAAAAGGGCAAACGGTGAAGCGAGGAGAACAAATCGGCACAGTAGGTAATACTGGACGCTCTACGGCGCCACACTTACACTACGAAGTACACCACAAAGGACATCCTGTTAATCCTATCAGTTATTGTATTGATGGATTATCTGCTAAGGAATACGAACAATTGATTACTTCTGCTAGTAAGATTAATCAATCTTTGGACTAAGGTTATTGAAAGTTATTCGTGTGTTATTAATGGTTCTTGTAATACCTCTTAGTAACACTAAGTAATAACCCTCAATAACTTTCACTATAAAAACAACTACTTCTTCAACAGATACTAAAATAAACAAAATTAGCGATGACATGCTTCCTACTACCATATAGGAAGCATGTTTTTTTTTATACTATTACTTTTGTGAATCGCAGATCTCGCTGATTTGGAATTGATTTCGCTGATTAGATGAAAAAGGATTTGAATGATTGTTTCAGATTATGCGTACTCGATATATGATGTACCTGCAATTAGGTGGGCTAGAAATATTTTGATTAACAAATTAGGCGTTTTTTACCACATAGGCACAGTAGAACACATAGTTTCATTTCAAAATTTTTATTCTATAAAAATTTTAGAATGGCTATATTACCTATTTGTCTATCTATTCTCTAAAAAAAGTATCAATAAGCCCTAATCTGCAATAATCCATTCATCCTTAAATCTAATCTGCGAAATCAATTCTAAATCAGCGAAATCTGCGATTCAAAAACACCCAATCATGTCCATCTACGATAAATACGAAACCGTAATAGGCTTAGAAGTCCACGTACAACTCGCTACCAAAAGCAAAGCTTTTTGCGGAGATGATACTACCTTCGGAGGAGAACCGAATACGCATATCAGTACTATTTCTTTAGGTCATCCTGGAACGCTACCCAGATTGAATAAGAGGCAAATTGAATATGCCGTTCGTTTGGGTATGGCATTGGGCTGTGAAATTAATCAGCGGAATAATTTCGATAGAAAAAATTATTTCTATGCCGATCTGCCTAAAGGGTATCAAATCACACAAGATAAAGAACCTATTTGTATCGGTGGAAAACTGACTATTGAGGTAGAAGGTCAGAAAAAGGATATACGGATTCATCATATTCACATGGAAGAGGATGCGGGTAAATCTATTCACGATTTAGATCCTCGTAATTCTTTTATTGATCTAAATCGAGCGGGTGTACCACTTTTGGAAATTGTCACTGAACCTGATTTACGTTCTGCCCAAGAAGTGGATGTGTTTATGACTGCTATGCGTCAGCTAGTCCGCTATGTAGAAGTATCCGATGGAAATATGCAGGAGGGATCTTTGCGCTGCGATTGCAATGTATCCGTTATGCTAAAAGGAGCGGATAAATACGGAGAGCGTTGTGAGATCAAAAACATGAACTCCATGCGTTTTGCTAGGAAGGCGATAGAGTATGAACGCAAAAGACAAATCAACCTAATAGAAAAAGGAGGCACGGTAAAACAACAAACCCTAAATTTTGATCCAGAAACAGGCGTAACTGCCCCCCTACGAGATAAAGAAGATGCCCACGATTATCGCTATTTTCCAGAACCAGATTTGCCACCCGTAGTACTTTCCAATGAATTCCTAAAAGGCATCATGGATAAAATGCCGCCACTACCGTGGGAATTACAAGCGCAATTTTCTAAAGAATACGGCTTATCCGATTATAATGCGCAATTGCTAACCGAAGAAAAGGCAACCGCTTTATTCTTTTTAAATATGAGTAAGCATACCAACAATCATAAAGCCGCAGCCAACCTACTCATTAATAAAGTGAAGCCGTGGACGGAGGAACAAAAAATAGCCATTGATAAATTTCCAGTCAGCGGAAAAAATTTAGCAGCCCTCATTCAATTAATTGACGAGGGCAAGGTGAGTAATTCTATTGCCTACCAAAAAATATTCCCTGCCTTAATCGAGTCTCCCGATCAGACACCTATGCAAATTGCCGAAGCTCAGAATTTATTACAGTCTTCTGATTCTAATTTTTTAGAAGAATTAGCAGATGAAGTTATTGCCGCTAATCCAGATAAAGTGAAAGCTTACCAAAAAGGAAAGAAAGGATTGATTGGCTTTTTTATGGGTGAGTTGATGAAGAAGTCTAAAGGTAAGGCGGAGCCTAAGACGGCTAATGCTTTGTTGCGGGAGAAGTT
>CALJIQ010000149.1 GCA_937973995.1 uncultured Saprospiraceae bacterium | reverse complement strand
GTAGTCTGACAAAAATAAGTTAACAACTTTGCTTTTCAGTTGATTGATTATTAATTACTGATTATTAGCTAATTAGGCGTGTTCAGTAGCGTCTGGAAAATAATTAATAATCAATAATTAATAATGTCACACTACTTATTGAGAAATTTTGGGAGTAATTGGGTTTTCAACTATTACGTATAGTTTGCAAAAGTTTGCTCGGCGACTAGCGTCGCCTCGCAATAGGTTTCTTAAATGGTTGCCCCTAAAAGAACCTTACTGCCGAGCTTGCGAAGCAAGCGAGGCATAAAAAATTAACTTGCTACCGCACCACAATAAACTCCTTTCTAACCACCGATTCAGAAGTTTCCAATTGTAAAAAATAAACACCATTCGGTAAATCAGCTACTGAAATAGAATGATCAGCTACCTCAAGTTCAGATAAAGAAAATTGCTGTCCAGTACTATTAAAAATACTTAGTGTTGTGTTTTTATCAATGGGAGTGGATGTTTGAATATATAACCGTTGAGACACTGGATTGGGATAAAGGAAGACGTCTTCTTTTGAAAAATCGGGTGTACTAATCGATTTTTCTTTTAATAGAGTGCTAGGCGTAGCAATAAATCCAGCCTCCGGTAAAATATTCAAAACGAAGTCCTCTACTTCCCCCCAGTTAAAGGATTCACAAGGGCCAATTTGATTGCCCCACTTCATGGCAACTCGCATTTTCGTGGTACCAATAGAGGCGTAAGCAGGGACCTCAATAGAAGTAGCCACTCGTCGGTCTCCCGACCCGAAGAACACCATCTCTCCTCCATCTTCTAGGTCGCCATCTCGGTTCCAATCAATCCATACCTGCCAATTTTCGCTGTATTGATTAAACCCAAACCCAGGCGTAAAAGCTGCTTGCAGCGTACCGCCTTGTAGTACATCGACTGCTATTTCTTTATTATTAAAATAGCCTCCATTACTTCCCGTTTGGAAAATCTGACCATTTATTTCTACTGCTTCGATCCATTCATAAATGGTGGTTGTAGCACTTGCTCCACAGTAACTAATGACATCGGAATCTTCGTTGGTTAGGCAGAAGGTGGTTTTATCGGAGCGATTAAATTTGCTTCCTGTGACCAATGTTTCACCAGTAGCTTTTTCTATAACCTCAAATTTCCCGTTGCCATAATTACAGCAAATACCATCTCCCCACTGATCGTAAATCGTGAAATCATAACAACCTGCACTTAAACAAACCGTTGCTGTTTGGACTTCCTCTCTAGTGAAGTTTTCATAAGGACCACCTTGGGCAAACACAACTCCCTCTGCGTTCTTTATATCCCAGGATGTTTCGGAACCGTAATTGTCCAACGTAATCTGAATCGTTACTTCTTGACAATCCGATTCCGTTAAATTAGATTCTATAGTCGTTTGACCAAACTGCGTACAGCCTTTGGCATCTGTGACCGTAACTGCATAATTTCCCGCTTGTAAGCCAATAATATTTTGGGTATTAATACTATTGGACCAAGCATACGCATAAGGAGGCGTGCCTCCACTAACGCTTAAGTCCACCCGTCCCGTTTCGCTATTGACCACATCTCTTGTTTGGAAATTCAATTCCATACTAGGTGGTTCTGCTAATTCAACTTGAGTGGTCATCTGACATCTCTGTGCATCCGTAATGGCTACGGTATATAAACCAGAGGATAGGTTATTGATAGCTGCTTCCTCCGCTCCATGAGACCACTCATATTGATAGGGAGCTTTTCCTCCTGTTGTCATTATAATAATATTCCCATCTGCTCCATTCGCACATTTCGGCGCATTGGCGATATGGGTAGTATTAAGAGGGATAGGATTTTCTAAACTTACTTGCGTACTACTAGTGACGCCATCTGCATCTGTAACCGTGACAGAATAGTTTCCAGCCGTTAAATCTTCTATGACCAATCTTTCCTCGCCGCTGCTCCACAATATATCATAGGGTGGATTTCCACCACTAATAATAGGCTGTATAAATCCATCGTTTCCACCTGCGCAACTTGGGTCACTTCGTTCATTAATAGAAATATTTAAAGGAATGTCATCTTTCACTACCCGACAAACTTCCACTGCCCAATTATCTAATTGACCACCATCTAGATTAAAATGATCTTTTACTAATAGGGTCCAATTACCAGCGATGGGTTCTCCTTCTAAGGTAGCTAAATCTTCCTGAGACTGAAAGGTCTCATTGCTTTCTGGTGGACAAGGAAGATTACTATGAGACGGACCATCTGCTCCAAAAGACAAATCAATGATATTTTCATTGCCACATATTTGGTCAAATAAAATGACTTTAGTACCTGTTGGACTTTGCAGGGTAGCGGTCAAGTCATTGATCCATGAATGGTTAATTTCTATATTAAGCACTCGAATACTTTTTACAACTCCTTCTACATCTAAAGGTATCACAGAGCTAATTTCAGGAGTGCCTTGTATGGGGATGATTTCTGGAATATCCGTACTCGTGTAAATCACACAAGAAGTATTGGAAATGGTAAATTGCGTAAAGTCAGAAAACTCGCTCACCCCACATTGGTTAGTCGCTTGCACCCTCCAATAGTAAGTCCTACTATGTTCTAATTCTCTAGGTGCAGCAAACTGCGTTCCTTCAATGTCGTCCTCTTCTAGTACGATATTTTGAAAATCTGGATCAGTTGCTAGTTGCCATAAATAAGTGGCTGTCGCATCCGAGCTAGACCACTCAAAAGTAGGCTGTAAGCTCAGATCCGTTGTATTATTACTTGGCGTTTGGTTGACTAAAGTCACTGGATTATTGGGAGCTACACTCAATTCTATTATTCTAGTTTTGATCCGCTCCCCATTGATACCATCTATTTCTATCGTATAATTCCCTGGTGGAACACCAGCAGAATTAATCGTCATAATGCTACTTTCTCCTGTTAGCGGAGCAGTTTTAGAAAAAGAAATATTTGGAAAAATATTGGTAGCGGCTGTTCCTAAAGTAATCGCTCCACTGAAGTTTTCTATACTTTCTACTGCCACCGTAAACTGTATCGCATTCCCTCTACAAACGGATGCTTTGGAAGGACTTACGGTAATTCCAAAATCTGGTGCCGCTTCTATAATAGAAAAATTTTCATCTGAAATATCAAATAAAATATGGTCAACACTTTTAATTTTAATACGAGCTTGATCCGTCAATAAATCAGGTAATAAAACTTCATGCGCTCCATCATTTTGTACTTTTTCTGCCAATAGGATCGGGTAGGTCATCCCTCCATCTGTGGACAATAAAATATCTACTAGATTGACACCGATTGGAGCTTTATCCGTACCCGCTACTTCCCATCTAACCGTTTGTACAGAATTAGCGGCATAGAAGATTGTTTGATTTGGTACCTTAACCGTAAATGGTCCGGCTTCTTCCAAAAAAATAACCTCCATTTCATCATACTCGAAACATCCTCCTTCGGCAAAATTATCTCGTACCGTCAACCGAAATTCCATAGACCGTCCTACGGTAGGTAAGACTTCCCATTGAGAAGGTTCTTCTGCTAACAACCATTCCATACTTGGGAAATAACGATTGGGCACTGTCTGTGGTGCGAGTGATCGGAAAGCAGGACCATCCGTAGCTGTGGACATGGGTGGCATGCTGGCTATTTCATTATTCATTTGCTCCCAATTATAAGAAAGCGTTTGACCTGCATCTGGATCTTCTCCACTTCCTACTAATTCAAATGGAGTACCTATGGGCATAAAATAATCTATCCCTGCATCTGCAGTAGGACGTTGATTACCCGTTGGAGATGGAACTGCACAAGTATTACCTGCGCCTTCTAAATAGGTAGCAATTTGTTGTAAACTATATCCGTGAAAATAAGCATCACTATTGCTTTGAACATTCGGAAAACAAATGCCCGAATAACTCATGATAGTGGACCCACTACCAGGTTCAAATGCAGAAGCAAAAGACCGATTACAATCGTTGTTTTGGGTGTGGGTTGCTCCAAATTGATGACCCATTTCATGGGTGACAAAATCAATGTCATACGCATCTCCAATTGGCATCGGTTGTCCAGTTACCCCTCCTGCTTTGATGGCATCAAAGCAAGCAGAATTCAGGTATGCCACTCCGCCGCCACCTGTGCTGAATACATGACCTATATCGTAATTAGCTCCACCAATTTCCTCATCACATACCTCTTGATTGGCGGTTAACATCTGACTGCCAGAATCATTTTTAAAGGGATCTGACTCGCCATCTAAATAAATGATTTTATCATTATTTGGAACCAATTGCACCTCTAAAGACAGTTCTCTTTTAAAGATGCCATTCACCCGATTCATAGTAGTAGCAATAGCTGCTAGTGCATCTGCAACTGAGCCTCCGTGAAATTGGGTATATTCACCTGTACAAGCTAAAGCCAAACGATAAGTCCGTAAGGTGCCTCCTAAACTACTTCTGGATTGGCTACCAATCCGCTCTCTTATTTCCTGATAATGCTGGGTCTCTTCTGTGGCACAATGGAAAGCAGCCGTTCGTTGAAGAGCCGTTTTATTATATAAGACAAACCAATCTTGATCGTCCTTATCTATGGCCTGCAAAAGCATTGTTTCCCCATTTACCCAGATCATTACAAAAAGCCCTTTATGGGTCCACTCCATTCTTAGCTGAATAGTAGGATTCTCTTCACTCACACCTTCGTATAGTTCAATGCTTGGGTATTTTTTTTGTAAATCGGGATGGAACGTGGTAGATTTTTTAATGGAAAAAGAAGACATTTTTTTTCCGTCCACAGGGAACGATACGGTAACAGATGCTGCCTCCGTTTGAAGCCTAGAAAGCCGCTTTTTCAACTGTACCTTATCCAACTGGTAAAGGTTACCAGATACGGATTGACCTTGTATTTGTATTGTTTTGAAATAGGAAGAGGCGTTATGGATGGGGTGCCATAAGGGGGTTGAAGTCTCTTGTGCGCTTGCTGGCAACAACCAACAAACAGGAATTAAAAGCAATAGAAGTCTGAGCATCCTTCACCTTTTTTGCTAAATGGGATAATAATGGACAGAGATCACTTACGCTATCAGAAAGGGGCATTGACCACGCCTTGGGCATGACCTCAGACTATGAATAGACCTGATGCTGATAGTCATCGACGATGACGATCTCATTTAATCAATTCAGGAGTGATTAATTAATGGAAAGAAGATTAGGTAGTTAGTAGGTGATTCAACCGATAACTTTACTCAAAATGTGTGTCTCCTCCTGTGAATAGGTAAGGGTGCAAGGTTCGAGCCAAAATTTATTTATATTTAAAAAATAAATCTGAAAAGAGACTGCTGATGCTTATTTAACTTTTTGATGAGAATAACCTTGGTTGGAAAGGTAGAAATCGTCTGGTCTAGTTTGATTCTGAGAGGAGATTGCAAAAGGAAATAGTGCATGGGTTCCCAAATGCTACCAAGTGCTTGGTCACAAAGCTAAAGACAATGTTTTATTTCCGTCAGATGGCTAACGCCGTCGAATGGGAAGGCTCATCGGACGGCGTAGCCATCCGCCGAGCTAACTGACTATTTTATTAATTCTGTTTTACTGCTCAAGGGGGCATATTAAAAATATAACTTCATGAGACAAGCACAAAAAAAAGTCTTGTTAATACGTTGATTAACAAGACTTTAGTAGCCCATAGGGGAATCGAACCCCTGTTTCCAGGATGAAAACCTGGCGTCCTAACCACTAGACGAATGGGCCAATATGTAGTAGTAACACTTACTTTTCTTTCAAAGCGGTGCAAATATAAAAGATGGGACTTAGAAAGTCAACGGTAGGTTTGATTTTTTTTTAGATTGTACCTTCAACCCTTATTAAAACTTCGGACAAAGAATCTCTTCATTTTCATAATTCCCTAAATAAGCGATAGAAATTTCAAAGGAACTTCGATTGGGCCCTGGCAGGGGAAGATCATCTATATTGAGATCATAACTGAAGCCAAATAGCAGATTATTATACTCGATGCCGATTAAGCCGACTACTGCATCCAAACTAACGGAGTTATCGGCATTTTTAACAGGGCGAACCCAGCCACCTAAATAAAGGGCTACTGGAGAATAGTCTCCCACTGACAAACGGATATTGGTTCCCGCATTCATTTCTAAATGGGGGCCTTGTAGAGAAAATAAGACTCGAGGTGTTAGGTGAATTTTTTCGCTAACTGGAAAGCGAGCAGCCAGTTGGCCAGAATACTTCCGATGGAGATTATCTTCTTCAGGGATAGATACGTCTATATCTGGATTAGCTGCTAAGAAGGACACATTTGGGCGAAATACATGGTGCATCGCACCTCCTACGAAATAGGTAGTTCTTCGATTGGGTGAGAAGGTATAATTTAAGCCCAAAGCGACATCCATATAGGAAAAATTGTTTTCGGGCAAGGCTTCTCCCGTAGGTAAGCTATAGCCATTGGTGCCATCGTATTGGTCTTCAAAAGTTAGGTTTTCGTAGTTGACACTTCTTTGGTTGGTGGAAATTTGTCCGCCTAGACTCAAATAGTGTAATCCATGTTGGTCTAATGCTTTATGATAGGCAGTAGAAATCGCCATTTGGGTAGTTCTAAATCCAGTGTCATCTACCTTATCATTAAAAAACAAGATGCCTGCACCGATGGCATCATCGAATTTCTTCTTTTTATAAGAGGTGTTGAATCGCACGTCAACCGCTCCAGCTAAAGTGAGATATGGACTTTCCAACGTTTGCCGCCATTGATCTCTCCGCACCAATCCCAAACGATACTTCCCTTGAATCGCCCCTGTTAGCGCAGGATTGATCGTCATAGGGGCCGCATAATATTGGGTGAAGTGTTTATCCTGTGCAAATAGAAAGGAAGCAGTTAGTAGTATTAGAAAACTGAGATGTATTCGATGCATAGAAAAACGTAGTAGGGATGTCCTTCTCGTGAAAGAAGGAACCTTCTCAAAATGGGAATGGTCTAAAGAGACCCCATCTATCAATGGTTTATGAAACGGTCTTACAATCAGAGAGTTAGTATTTAGCAATCTTTTCAAAGTTTTACTAAAAAACAAAGGAATTTGTTCGAATAAAATTCGATATTGTGGTAGTATTCTAGTTGACCCGCAAAACTACAAAAAAACTTTTCCCCTCTAACAGCTTTTGAAACGGACTATTAGGGAGTTTTATTTTTGGAGGTCTGATAACTAGCTGACTAATGGTTTAAGTTTACTGGATACTGTTAACTATACTGCGGACAGGATAGATTACCTAAAATGTAGAAGCTGTTTATTCGTTTAACTGTTGATTTGTTTACAAGCTATACATGGATAAACAATTCAACGATTAAACAAATAAACAATAGTGAAAATCGATTTTTTATCCAGACGCTAGTATAGTAGCGTATCAATAGTATCCATTAAACTTAACTGCCAAATTTCGGACTATGACAATTAGCGTTTGTAATTTGAGTATGATTCCCATTCGTTCTGGAAGGAACGATAAGAGTGAAATGGTGAGCCAATTACTATTTGGAGAGATGGTAGAGTGTTGGGAAAAAAAAGGAAACTGGACAAAAGTCCGATGTACCTTAGACAACCAAATTGGCTGGGTATATAGTAATCAGATCACCCAACTAACGGAACAAGAAGTAGCAGACTACCAAAAAGAATCTTCCTATTCCTTAGAAGTAGCTCAGGCGGCGGCGGCTGCCAATCATTTCTTACCCATCCCAATGGGAGCAACATTACCTAAATTTGACGGATTAAAATTTGAAATAGCAGGCACTACTTATTCTTTCCCCGGTCAAGTAATTGCGCCCCAGCAAATCACGCCTTCCACGGAGTTATTATTAAAACTCGCCAAACGATATTTATATGCCCCTTATTTAAAAGGAGGCCGTTCTCCCTTTGGAATAGATAGCACGGGCTTGGTCCAAGTGCTCTTTAAATTAATGGGAATTGCCCTGCCAAGGGATGCCTATTTACAAGCCAGAAAAGGAGAATTAATTGACTTTTTTGAGCAAGCTAGGGTAGGGGACATCGTCTTCTTTGAAGATGGAAATGGACATATCGATCATGTCGGTATTATCTGCGAAGATGGGAAAATTCTACATTGCAGCGGGCAGGTTCGAGTGGATAAGGTGGATCATTTTGGTATCCATCACACGCAACTAGAAAAATATACCCACAAACTACGGGTTATCAAACGATTGCTTCCTTCTGAATTAGAATTGGAAAATGCTAAGCATAAAGAGGAGGTGAAGGCTAAGAGTCAGTTGGAACTTTTTAAGTGATAAGTATGAGGTATGAAGTATTGTACACTTCATACCTTATACTTCATACCTATCACCTACCGAAAATAAACCTTCAAAGGAATCTCCACATAAGTTTTCAATACCGTTAGCGCTAGTCCTTCCGCTTGGTCAGCGGTGAAACCTAACTGCATATAATAGTCTTCTAATACGACTTGGGATTGAAAGAATAGTATTTCTAGTGTTCCATAGTATTTTTCCAACAGGGGATGGTCGTTGGTGGCGGCCAAAGACTTTTTCCAGAAGTCAATTTTCCATTGGTCTATTTCTTTTTTCTGATTTGGGTTCAGCGTTTTTGGAAATAGATATAAAAAGGTTCTTCCTGTCGTTAATTTATCTTGCGTAGTTTGGTCCGTTGGAGACAGTTGTTGTGGTTGTAGTTCCGACAAGAAATACTGAAGAGAATTGATCGATTCCCAATCATCAAATGCAGGGCAACCACTGATGTTTAATTCCCCTAGCGTAGTTAGCTTGGCTTTTTTATATACCTCATTGGCTTCTTTACGATGCTTTTCAAATACCCAACAAGGGATCGCATATTGGGCATTAGAAGGAGCGGCATGCAGATACCGAAGATGCAATAATAACTGCTTTAAATTGGTATAGTCATAGGTTGCTGTGTAATCGAAAGGGGGCGCATTTTTTAATTGTGCCTGTGCAAAGCTTTCTTGAATCGCCCCATTGACAAGTTGATTGACTTCAGGTGATGGACCTTGATTCGTAAATTTCCAATATCCCAAATAAGCTTTAGCAATTGGGTGGCTGCTGCGGTCTAAGGCAGCTATCAAACTAGCGTCATTATGGGTTAAAGAATTGATTAAATATTGTAGGCCAACGACTTCCTCTTTTGACTCGTTCGACAAATGAGGGGCGACTAGTAGATATTTATTATACTGGTAATCCTTCTGGATAAAATTAGCATAGCCCACGCCTGTACCTGGTCCATAATAACCATCCAAACTACCCTGATAATATTGCTCTCTTTTTAAAACCTTTTGTAAATCCAACGCAGAGGTTCTCTTTACTTTAGCGTTGATTGCTGGAACAGGAATACTGGCGGTCTTAGCTGGTTGGGGAATGTTTTTGCTGTGTATTACCTCCGCTTCTCTTGCTGCTGGTGCAGGAGTGGTTTCTTCAACTGTTGGTTTATTATCCGTTGGGACTTCTGCACTATATTCGACGGTACCTGATTTCGTTTCCTCTACTGGGGTCGTATTACTAGCAATGCGATCTATGGCATCCGCTAATATGTCGGTCTGAACCGTTGGCGTTATTCCCTTTTCAAAATAATTGATGGGGGTCAATAACTGAGAGTGAACGGTTTTTACAAAGGCGTCTTTAAATCCTTTTGATCTAAAATGGGCGATACGATTGGCTGCGGCAGTTCTGGTTATAAATGGCCCCGTTACTACTTTTAGAGTGGTCGCATCTTCCAATAACCCATACAGTTTTCCTACTTGCTCAATGGACTCCCATTGCAGTGCTTCCGCAGTGCGGGTACTTAACAATTGTATGACGACTATATCTTTTCCAAG
This sequence comes from uncultured Saprospiraceae bacterium, assembly GCA_937973995.1. Lineage (GTDB taxonomy): Bacteria > Bacteroidota > Bacteroidia > Chitinophagales > Saprospiraceae > JAFMDF01. The sequence goes on along the minus strand of CALJIQ010000149.1, from coordinate 14,907 downwards.
ATTTCTAGGTCTTTCCGCTACAAATCCAGAAAAGCCGCTCGCTTGCACTTTCTGTAATACACTTTGTGCCTCTGTTACTGTGGAGAAACTTCCTAAAAACACTTCATAAAATTGGTCTCCGCTTTCTTCGCTATATAATTGTCCTAATTCTCTGATGGCACGAAAATCTGCTAGTTTGGGATGTTTAAAGGTCCCGACCTGCACCGTATATATAGTTGACTCCGTCTTTTCTATTGTAGGGGTAGGAGTGGTTCTAGTGTTCGATGGGGTGTCCCATTGAACAACCTGTGCCCCACCCAGTAAGGGAACTCCCAATAAAAGACCGATTATGAATTTATACATGATTGTGTGTCTGGTTTTTAAATTTGAAGTTAGCTGTCTTTATAACGACCATATTTCTAACGAGTAGTATCAAATAAGTGTTAATATTAACATAAGTTTAAAAAGATAGAATCCGTATTACTTAAACGCTAAGTAACACAATTGATTATATGAACGCGGAGGCGCAGAGCATAATTTGGCTTAACTTTTTTGTACTTTATCCTTGTATAGAAATAGGTTTCTTTAGCGGCAGCGATTTAAAAAGCGTTTTTTTCAAAAAATACTTTTTAAATCGCTGCCGCTAAAAGAACCTAACTGCCAAGCTTGCGAAGCAAGCGAGGCATAAAATCTTTGGTACTGGCTTCACCAACTGACTATACAATGAAATTATATTTTAGACTCTTTTGTAAAATAAGCCTTATGAGCCCCACCTTCATTCCTTAGTAGTGGGACAAAAATAAATGTTCCAATTTTTTGAGATTTTTCGTTAGCTTTCAAAAATAAACTCCTTGACATACGTTCATTTTTGAAAACTAACAAAAAGTCAATTGGAACATTTATTTTTTCAATGTCCCTTAATTAGTGCTTACTAGCCTTACAAAACCTACCCATAGTACTTACAAACCCTCGCCCTCAATACCGTTTTCTTACCAAACCACGCCGTTTCCTAAATTACACATTAATATCTTTTTACTTTATTGTTTTAACTAATATAATGCTCTATTTTGCAATCAGTTTTCTCATAGTATGTTTAGTCTTCCTACACCCTCCTTCCCTTCTGGGGTGTAGGAATCTTTTATTTTAGACCACTCCATTTCTCTTTTCTATTCCTAATTTTTATTTTTGTTGTTTACTGGCGCAATGGCATTTTGGCTTTATGGCGTTCTGGTGAATCATCCTCTCAACATAAAGCCACAACGCCATAAAGCCACAACGCCAATTCAACTATGAGAATCCTTATTTCCAGTCTATTCCTCTCTTTACTTGTTTCCACTTTATCTGCTCAACCCATCCCTCCAAAACGAGAATTTAGAGCCGCATGGATAGCTACAGTAGTGAACATAGATTTCCCTCCCAAAGGGCAATGGAATTCCAATGTACAGCAGGAAGAGTTTATACGGATTATTGAGGAGTTTAAGCGACTCAATTTCAATGCGGTGATTTTCCAAGTACGACCCGCCGCAGATGCATTTTATTCCTCCTCGTACGAGCCGTGGTCGGCTTACCTAACGGGGGAACAAGGGAAAAGACCTGATCCCTATTATGATCCTTTAGAATTTATGGTTGAGCAATGTCATAAAAGAGGTCTAGAATTTCATGCGTGGATTAATCCCTATCGAGGTACGATGGATGCTAATACCGATCAATTAGGGAGAGGGCATCCTCTACGAACGCATCCTGAATGGTTTTTTCAATATGGTAAAAAATATTATTTCAATCCTGCCTTACCCGAAGTACGAAACTACATAACCACTGTCATCGAAGAGATCGTTCAAAAATACGATATAGATGGCATCCACTTTGATGATTATTTCTATCCTTATAAAATAAAAGATACGCCTATTCCCGATGAAAAAGCCTTTATTCATAACCGAGGGCAGTTTACAAACATAGAAGATTGGAGAAGGAACAATGTAGATCTATTAATCGAGCAATTATCGAAAAAAATTAAGACGATTAAGCCACATGTCCAATTTGGTATCAGTCCTTTCGGAGTATGGCGAAATAAAGATAAAGACCCCGTTAGAGGTAGTGATACGCGGGCAGGGGTTACTTGCTATGATGACCTATATGCCGATGTCATCAAATGGCTCAGCAACGGATGGATAGACTATGTTGCTCCTCAAATCTATTGGCATTTTGGACATCCCGCAGCCGATTTCCAAACCATTGCAAATTGGTGGAATAAAAATAGTTTCGGTAAGAAAGTATATGTCGGTCATGCCGCTTATAAAGTCAACAATGACAGCTATGAGGAATGGTCTATTCCAGGTGAATTAAACAAACAAATCGAACTCAATCGAAACCTAGAAAATATAAAAGGCAGCATCTTTTACAACACCAGTGCTCTTAGAAAAAACCCACTAAACATTCAATCCTCCCTGACTCAACGCTACGCCTATCCTGCCCTTATCCCTCCGAGTTCTGATACAGAATTTTCTACTACCATTACAGGACCCAAATTAAAAAAAATAAAGCCACGCAAAAATGGACTTCGCATCAAATGGAAGCGAAAAGGAAAAACGCCCCACTATTATGTCGTCTATAAATTTTATGGAAAGAATATCGGAGATTTTGAAAACCCAAAAAGTATCTGGTATATCTCTCCTTTTAATCCAAAGAAAAAAGTAACCTTATACGATGCGGATTATCGGGCAGGTCAACCCTATACTTATGTGGTTGCTGCGGTGGATCGGTATCATTTGGAACGGGTTAGTAATTTGCGGACCGTTTTGGCTAAGAAAAAGAAGTGATTTATTTATTGTTCTATTGTTTCATTGTCCTATTGTTCCATTGTTCTATTGTTTCATTGTTCCATTGTTCCATTGCTCTATTGCTCTATTGCTTCATTGACCCATTGTTCCATTGTTCCATTGCTCTATTGCTTCATTGTTAGTACTTGGATATAAGTAAGTATTGATCCTTTAGGCAACTGATCAGATGAGCTTAAAGTCATCAGATCAGAGGTTATCTTTCAATCTGATCACTCCAAATTGATCTGATTGATTATTTCATTGTTTCATGTCTGTCTGGACAATAGAACAATGAAGCAATAGGACAATAGAACAATAAAGCAATAGAACAATGAAGCAATAGAACAATAGAACAATGAAGCAATAGAACAATGGAACCTCACCTCCTCCGTTGAGGCACCTTAGTAGTAGCAAATAACCGCTTAATACTAAACCGTCCGCTGCCGTTCACGAGTACCATCAGTAGGCCGCCGAGGATAGCGAGATTTTTCATAAATAAGATGGCTTGTAATCGTTGTTGATCTGGTGGGTCATTCCAATAAGAGTGGACAATAAAGGTGAGTGGTATCCAGTAGAGCATCAATAGAAAAGCCCCTAAGCTGGAACGATAGCCAAATAAAACCAATAAGCCGCCAACCAGTAGCAAGAAGATGGAACCATACAACAAAAAATTCTGATTCCAATCCAACCCATAGGCGGTCATGGTTTCCTTTGTTTCATTAAAATAAAAAATAGAATCGTAGGCTTCGTATAAAAAGATAAAGGAAATTAAAATTCTTCCTATTAGATCAGTAATATCTTTCATAAAATAGCTTTGGCAATTGAATGCACAAAGCTACTTATTATTAGTGATTGGTGACTGGTAACTGGTGATTAGTGCAGATACCGAAAAATCACATCTTTTCAATATCTACACCAGTTACCAGTTACCAATTACCAATTACCTCCTAACTTGAACATACCCACTCAATGGTTCAGTACCATTACCTAAGTCTATCACATAGAAGTAAGTACCGTCTGGTAGTAAATCGCTTTCAAAAGTACCGGTCCATCCTTCCTCATTTAGGTAGCCTTTCTTATTGAAAACAACATTACCCCATCTGTTGAATATCGTTACTTCATTGTCTGGGAATGCTTCAATACCAAAGGCTTGGAAAGAATCATTGATACCATCACCATTAGGCGATATACCACTGAATACGGTAATTTCTTCACAAGTCGTGAGAACGGATACCGTTGCTGTATCTATTCCATATTCGTTTTCGATTACATACATAAAGGTATCTCTTTCCAATCCGCAAAAATCGGTATTCGGAAGATAAGTAACCGTTTGATCTGGATTGATAAAAGACGTTCCATTAATAGGATCGGTAATTATGGAAAAGTCTAATAACATTCCATTAATGGTATCATTACCCAGTACATTCAAGACAATTGGGTTGTTCTTGATCGTCAAGGTATCATCATCTACTGCTATTGGAAGTAAGTCAGACTCCATATCCACAATATTCAATTGTAGGATCGTGGTATCACAAGTTCCATTTTCATCACAAGCGACCAAACAGATGGTATCCATTCCGACGGAATCGGGTGTAATGGATAAACAAGCTGTCACTTCATTTAAATTAATAGTCGCATAAGTAGGTGGCGCACATACATTTTCAAAGCTGGTGATGTTTCCTACCAATTCTCCTAAATCTATACAGTAGCTAGTATCACTGTTTAATAAGACGCTTACTGGAACCGTATCTGTTTGTGGTAATCGAACACTAATCGCAAAGACTGTGGTATTACATTCACCATTTACATCACACATGACCATACAAGCCGTATCTCGCCCTACTTCAATTCCTATAATTTCAAAGCAAATGGAATCTTCCATCACGATGATTTCAGAGGCCATCCCCCCAAGTGTATCACAGGTATTCGCAATAGATGCAAATGGTCCAGACAAGACTAATTCTTCTAAACAAACTTGTTCTGTCTGCCCTCTCACAATATCGTATTGTACCGTATCTAAGCTGGCAATTGGTACTACTCGAATCACAATCTTAGTCGTATCACAAGATCCAGCGTCATCACATAATTCTATACAAAGTGCTTCTGTACCAAAGGATTCTCCAGTGAAAGTCACACAGTTATTAATAGAATCCAACGCATAAGCAATCATATTGCCTGATAAGTCTGGACATACATTTTGAATACTGGCAATGCTAACATCTAACTGTCCCATATTGAGGCAGATCGTTTCCTCCTCTCCTACTAAAATGGTTCTTTCCATATCAGCATCTGCAAGAATCTCTGCCAAGCTACAATCTACTTCAAGATTATAATTGTATTCACAATCATTTTGTAAGCCTCTAATGGCTAGGGCATTCATGCCTTCTACTAAAGGAATAGATAGCGTCGTTGCTTGCATTTCTTCTCTAGCGACTAACGTAAAGTTATCCTCAGTACTCATTTGAGTAATGATTAAATCTCCATAGCGCACACCATTTCTTCCTCCCATAAGAATACCTAAGCTATCATCTAAACTCCATACAGGTGCACCATCCAAGCGGTTCATTTCATTCACTAAATCAGGAATGGAGTCAAAGGTGCTCGTAAGCAAATCCCCAGCTATATTCCAGCTAAAGCGATATGGACCCACCATATCCGTAGGTACTGCAGCTAAACTATACACAACCGAGGTATCTGGGCTACAAGCTGTTGGAACTATCTGATCGCCGTTTAAGATAAACTCAAAGTTAGCTACTTGTGCAGGATTGATATTTAAACAAATAGTTGTTGCCGCACATTCCGTCGTTTCAATCACAGACGGGCCAGTATAAACTTCTGGGCACCTTCTGCAAGTGACAATAGCCACCATGCTATCCGTACAATTCTTAATCCTATCTGTCACGCTAACAATGTGGGTTCCAACTGGCACTCTAATACTTGTACCATTTGGAAGCAAGTTGGTATTCAATTCCAAGGTAGCCTCAGCATTGGAAGCAATTTGACGAATGATTAGAGAACCATAGATATTTCCTGAAAAGCCTCCTTCTATTAATAAGGTTGCCGCATTCAAGGTCCATTCGCCTCTGACATCCCAAACATTCATAGAATCAACTAGAGCGGTAATCGTTTGGAATTGACCACTAAAGGTATCCAATCCAATTCTCCATCGCTCTACCATATATGGTCCTTCTTGACCTTGGTCTGGCACAGGGAAATAGGTGTAGGAGAAGATAGAATCATTCATACAGCCTTCAAATGGTCCCTCATAAGGTAGGCCGTCTATTGCAAAATCATAATTCGCCATTTGATTGAGCGGAATGTTGATACAAAGCGGATACCCTTGATCGCACTGTGTAGTGGTCACTTCCAAGCTATCCGATGTAAAGAATCCAGTACATTCGCCTTCCACCGTCACCTCTACGAAAGAGGTATCACAAACGCCCTGAGCATCACATAACATCAAACAGAACATATCCGTATCTCCTGCACGAAGGCTATCACTTGGAATATATCGGCCACAAGTAGTCGTTCCTAAAACAGATACTTGACCGTTCTGCGGTTGTTCACAAATTTCTAAGCTCATGGATGCCCTAGCCAATTGATCTGGCGATAAACATATTTCAGTAGCGACCCCTTCCTGAATAGTAACCTTTAAGGTATCACTAGTAGGTTGAACGGTAGCTAGTACATTATTCTGAACACAATTATTGGTCGCTATATCACAAATCGTAACAGGGATCGTATCCAAGCCGCCTCTATTAGCAGCCGTGAAAGTGACACATCCTGTCAGTGGATCAATGACATAAGTTCCTATATCCGAACTTCCTGTGGTCATTCCATTTGGACCTTGAACAGAGATACTACCAAAGCCTTGTGGAATTTCAGGGCAAAACTCTTGAGCCGTTTCTGTAGGTACTACCAGCGTAGCGTTTACTACGGAGAGACTACCCATGATGCTACTAGTATCTGCTATTTCAAATCCCCCTTCAATCATTGCAACATATGTAACTCTAAAGCAGAGGGCTTGTGCGAAGTCACAAACGGTCACCTGCATCGTATCGCTCTCTCCAGGGAAATCATCCGCCGTATAAGTTAAACATCCATTTTCAGAATCTACTAATGCCGAACCAATTCCTCGATCTGAGAAGTAGCCTTCCACCCCAATGAAAGTGACAATTATCTCCTCATTCAACGTACTAGGTAAAGTAAGACATAATTCCTCAGAGCTAAATGGTTCAATTTCAAAAGAGATGGTATCATCTATATAAGTAAGCTCAGAAGTAACTGGTAGAGAATCGCCTTCCATCATCACTGTGACAAAAGTAGTATCACAAACGCCATCCGCATCGCACAGCATCAAACAGAAATTATCTGTTTCTCCTACTGCTAAGGTACCATCTGGTATATATCTTGAACAAGCAGAGTCTCCTAGTTTAGATACTATTCCTCGGCTAGGCTCCCCACAAATTTCTAAACTCAAACTAGCTCTTGATAATTCTCCTTCTGATAAACAAATTTCAGTTGCAAAATTATCTGTAATGGTCACGATTAAATTATCATTTGAAGGTTGTACCGTTGCTATTACATTCGTCTGTACACAATCATTTGTTGCTAAATCGCAAATCGTTACAGGAATAGTTTCCATGCCTCCCACTTCATTTGCTTCAAAAACTAAACAACCTGTCTGAGGATCAATCACAAATATTCCAACGTCTGACGTTCCAGTCATAGCCCCATTTGGACCCACAATCGAAATATTATCTCCAAAAGTGTCTGGAATATTAGGACACAGCTCCGCTGTTGAACCTGCAGTAATATTGAGATTCGCATCCACTACTGGAATATTCGTTTGAATATTGCTGGTATCTCCTACCTCGGGTCCGCCTGCAATCGTTACTACATAAGTGATTCGGAAACATAAAGCCTGAGACATATCACATACCGTAACTTGTATAAGGTCTTGCTCCCCTGGGAAGTCTTTGGCAGCATAGGTTAAACACCCATTCTCTGCATTAACTAGCGCCGAACCAAAACTTCTTTCTGCGTAAAATCCATCAACCCCCACAAAAGTTACCTCTGCAGTAGCACTAAAGTTACCCGGTAGCGTTACACACATCTCTTGAGATTCTAATACCTCCAATTCAAACGAAATGGTATCGTCAATAAAGGTAACTGGGTCCGTACAATCCTCAATAATAGATATGGTATTGGTCGTCACCTGACAATTGGTATCATCGGTTACTGTTAAAGTATAAGTACCTACTGGCAACTCACTTCTATCAGCAATGGTAGAACCATCTGACCATTGGTAGTTATAAGTACCAATGCCTCCATGAACGGTAACATCTGCACTTCCTTCTTCCGTACAAGACTTATTAATCGTGGTTATGTCCACTATAAGTGCTGGTGGATCAATAACGCCAAAGCATCTTTCAGCCGCCACACACTTCCTAGCATCTAAGACGATTAAACAGTAGTCACCTGGATTCAAATTACCATCTTCATAAACCGCCCCTCCAGCATCTCTAATTTCTACAGTACCTGGATAAGCAAATCCCATTGGGAAAATCACTTCTGGATCAAGTCGTCCATCTGTTTTTCCTGTACAAGAGGTATAGACTACCTCTGGCATATTGATGATCGCCTCATTCTCATAAGATTTTAGCGCAAAGATCATTTCTTTTCTACAGCCTGTTCCATTATCTGTAATGATTACTTTGTGCATACCTTCCCGTAAATTTGTTTTGGTATCTCCTTCTCCCCAAGAGTAGGTGTACGATCCAGTACCACCCTTCGGCGTAATGGTTACCGATCCATTCTTTTTACGACAGGTAGGCTGCTCGTTGATAACTAAGTCCGCATCTAAGGTGGCGCCCGCACCAACATTTACTACTCTTACCGTAGAACAAGTTGGCTGTTGACTATCTGTAATGGTTAAGAAATACTCCCCAGCAGCAAGGCCTGTTAGTATTCTTGCATTCACCCCTTGTCCCCAATCAAATCTATATTTGCCAGGTGCATTACTAAAGTCCACTACCCCATCTTCCTGCAAACAAGTCGTTGCTGAAATACTCGGATCGGGTAAAGACACAAGTGTATTATTACCCACTGCAAGTACTACTTTAGTAAAGCAATCTGGATCACTATTTCGTCTGATAATTACTTGGTACCCTCCTGTAGGAAGATTGACTCTACTATTTGGTGTAGCGGTCACTTCTCCCAGATTAGGTATCCATTCAAAAGTATAATCATTAATATTTTCTTCAATCTCAACGACTGCTGAACCATTTGACGCTCCACAGTCTGATCCTATTTGAACTACATTCACCACGGATGGTCTATCACAATCCACTTGCGCTGCTGGATCAGTTGGGTTCGCAGGATTAACTGGTACAATTATACCAGCAGCATCTACTGGCTCAGTTGGTACAGGTGGATCAACTGGCTCGGTTGGAACCGTTGGGTCAACTGGATTCACAGGATCACCCGCATCAATTGGATTTGATGGATCTACCGGATTTGATGGATCAGTTGGTATAGGTGGATCACCAGCATTGCCCTGATCACCAGCATTGCCTTGATTTCCACCATTGCCCTGATTTCCACCATTACCCTGATTTCCACCATTACCCTGATCGCTAGGATCAACTGGATTACAAGTATCTATTAGACTAAAGCTAACTGTCGTTGAACAGCCCGTACTTACATCTGTTACCAGTACTTCATTCTCACCCGCTCCTAAATCTGTTCTAACTGGACTAGCTCCCCAAGAATAAGTAAATGGTCCTTCTGATCCACTTGCTAGTATGGTGACCGTTGCATCCTTCTCACTACAAGTTGGTTGATTTTTAATAATTACTTCAGTATCGAAATTTGGTAAAGCCGGCACTTCTATTACTAACTCCATACTAGGACAATCAGGCTTATTAATATCTGATACTTTAATTACATAATCATTAGCAGGTAAATCCGATCTAAAGTTTAATACCTGACCATCAAACCATTCAAACTGTAAGTTCATTGGCGCACTAGAAAAATCAACTGTACCATCTTTACCCAAACAAGTTGCTGGTGTAATCACAGGCTCCCCTACTACCATTAAACAAGGGTCGATTGTAGGATCTGTTGGATTCGATGGATCAACTACCACTGGTGGATTTCCTATATTCGTTGTATCCGATGTACTACTAGAAGAATCACCCGCTAATGGTGGATTGGTTACATCCGTAGTATCCGTTGGATTCGTTGGATCAACTGCCACTGGTGGATTCGTCACATCCGTAGTATCCGTTGGATCAACTGCCACTGGTGGATTTGTTACATCCGTAGTATCTGTTGGATTCGTTGGATCAACTACCACTGGTGGATTCGTTACATCCGTAGTATCCGTTGGATTCGTTGGATCAACTGCCACTGGTGGATTGGTTACATCCGTAGTATCCGTTGGATTCGTTGGATCAACTGCCAATTGTGGATTCGTTACATCTGTAGTATCCGTTGGATTCGTTGGATCAACTGCCACTGGTGGATTCGTCACATCCGTAGTATCCGTTGGATTCGTTGGATCAACTGCCACTGGTGGATTTGTTACATCCGCAGTATCCGTTGGATTCGTTGGATCAACTACCACTGGTGGATTGGTTGGATCCGTAGATGCACAATCTTCAGTTAGGGTAAATAGTACAGACATTTGACATCCAGTACCCGTATCAAAGATGGTTACCCCTTGATTACCAGGACCTAAATCATTACTAGTCTCACTAGCTCCCCAAGTATAAGTAAATGGTCCAACCCCTCCTGTTAGGATTAGGGTAGCTGCACCATCATTATTACCACAAGTTGGTTGACTAATCACCACTACTTCTGCCTCAAAATCTGCTATCTCTGGCACTTCAAATACCAGTTCCATTGCTGGACATTCAGGCTTAGTACTATCTGTCACCTTCACCGTGTATTCACTACCAGCAAGATCTGTTCTTACTGCTGCTGTTTGACCATCTGCCCACTCAAATAATAAGGTAGAAGGAGCATTGCTAAAGTCTATACTACCATCTTGTTTCAAGCAAGTTGATGGAATAATTATTGGCTCTCCTACTATTATCAAACAAGAATCTATTGGCGCAGATGGATCAACTGGGACGGGTGGATCCGTTGGATCACCTGTTACTGGATTGGATACATCCGCTGTATCTAAAGGATTCGTCGGATCAATTGGATCAGTTGGATTTGACGCATCCATTGTATCTAAAGGATTCGTCGGATCAACTGGATCAGTTGGATTTGACGCATCCATTGTATCTAAAGGATTCGATGGATCAACTGGATCAATTGGATTTGACGCATCCATTGTATCTAAAGGATTCGATGGATCAACTGGATCAGTTGGATTTGACGCATCCATTGTATCTAAAGGATTCGATGGATCAACTGGATCAGGTGACACTACTGGTAAGACAGGCTCACTTGGATCCGTTGGATCAACAGCCGCACAATCAATTGCTTCAATAGTAACAGTAGTTGTATTAGAACATCCCGTAGTAGAAATGGTCACTTCATAAGTACCCGCTGCTAAATCCGTCCTAACAGCTCCTGTCTGATTATCGCTCCAAGTATAATCTAAGTTAGCAGGTTCAAAAATGGCTTGACCCGTTCCTTCCCCACAACTATCTACCCTAGTACTTACCAATTCATAAGCTAAATCTCCCACCGCAATATTGATGGTATCTCTAGTTTGACATTTATCATCCGCAGAAGCAATCAAAATATATGCTCCAGAAGCTGACTGAGATACGCTTTCAATGATAGGATTTTGACTACTAGAGAAGAAGCCATTTGGTCCTGTCCATAAATACTCATCTGCTCCTTCTGCCGTCAATAATAAATCTTCTCCTTCACAAACCGATTGGTCTCCGCCCATTATCAGGTTCATCCCTTCCAATACGGATACTTCAATCGTTTCTGTAGAAGCACATCCTTCTACCGTAATAACGGTAGAGGTGAAAGTGTAGATACCTGGCTGGATGTCCATGAATTCACTCACCACAGGATTTTGTTCTGTAGAAGTGTATCCATCAGGACCTGTCCATTCATAAGAAGTACCTCCACTGGCAAATAACTCTAAGCGTTCACCAGAACAAATTGGACTATTACTAGTCAAGAATGGCGTTGGTGTCCGTTTCACTTGCACCGTTGTACTAAGCGTTGCAGAACAACCTGCTACATTGGTAACTTCTAATTCATAAGTACCAGCACTAGAGAAATCAATATTATCAATTGTTATTTCTTTTGTGGTAGCGGTATATCCATTTGGACCTGTCCATTTGAAAAATTCACCATCTTCTGCTGCCAGCACAAGGGTAGAATTCATACAGATTACAGATTCTCCAATGATGGTCGTACTTAAAGCTGAACCAATTTCAACCATCGTTCTAGTTTCTACTACACAACTACCATAAGTAGCTTGTACCACATATTCTCCAGCCGAAGCTTCGTTCAAGGAAGTATGCGATGGATTTTGTAAGGTTGAAGTAAATCCATTAGGTCCTGTCCACTGATAACGATCGGCTCCGTCACTTGCTGATAAGGTTAAATCTTGATCGAAACATACTGGACTATTGCTACCGGCAGTCAAGCTTGGAAGCGCCTCAATTGCAATTTCTCTAGTCACCGTTCCTGTACAACCATTCGTGTTATCTTGTACCTCTACGGTAATCGTTATCACGCCTGTTTCGCTAGATACAAATGTTGCAGTGGCTGAATTACCCGCAGTTAAATTGCCATTATCTGTGGTCCAATTATAGGTATAATTATCTCCTACTGGCTCTACCGTAATAGTAACCACTTCCTCTACACAAGCCGTACTTGGAATATTTAAAGCCGGTTCAAAACCTTCCACTACAGTAATATTTTGCGTAGCAGAGGTCGTATTTCCACAAACGTCTGTTGCCGTCCATGTTCTGGTAATAGTCGTACCACAACCTTCTGCCGCAGAAGTTTCCGTTAAGACTGGCTCCACATTGGTATCGCAATTATCGGTCGCCGTTACCGCTGCTGGAGCAGGCATGGTTTGTCCTGCCGTTTTATCTACTACTACATCCGAAGGCACTCCCGCTAATACAGGTGCTACCTCATCCGTCACAATAATTTCTTGGGTAGCACTACTTTCATTACCACAAGCGTCTGTAGCGATCCAAGTTCTGATTAAGGTATAGCTATTCGCACACGCCCCAGACACTTGTTGTTCATCCACTTCGATATTTACATTCTCTGTACAATTATCTACTACAACTGGTGCAGGTAGAGAAGGTACATTATCGCAAGAAGCCGTTGTATTTCCTGGTACACCCGTTAACTCAGGTGCCTTCGTATCTTGAATCACAATAACTTGAACCGCCTCTGTGGTATTTCCACAATTATCAGTGGCTTTCCAAGTTCTTTGTAGAGTATAAGAACCTTCACATTCTGCTGACAATTGAGTTTCTACAAAATCAACTGTTACATTATCCGCACAATCATCCGTAGCAGTGATCGCTGGTGCGGTTGGGATCGCATCGCATTCAACTGTTACATCACCTGGTGTTTCAGCAAGTGTTGGTGGTGTAGTATCTGAAGTAGTTACTCTTTGTGTTCCTACTGATGTATTTCCACAATTATCAACTGCTGTCCATGTGCGGATAACTACCGCTCCTGCACAGCCATCTGCTCCACCTTCTGTTCTTTCTTCATAAGTAATTTCTACAGAAGCATCACAGTTATCCGTAGCTGTAACATTTTCTGTCTCTAATGAAATATCAGTACAACTAACTTCTTTGTCTGCTGGTATGCCTGACAACACTGGTGGGGTATTGTCTTGTACCGTTATCATTTGGATGCCTTCTGCTATGTTTCCACAATCATCAGAAGTGGTCCATTTTCTAACTAAGGCATAACTATCTTCACATGAGCCTGCCGTTTTTGTTTCTTCAAAAGTGACTGTTACTTCCGAATCACAATCATCCGATGCAGTAATGCTTGGTGCCGTTGGAATGTCATCACATTCTACTGTTACATCTACTGGAACACCTGCTAGTAATGGTGCCACTTCATCTTTAGCAGTAATGCGTTGAGTTCCTGTTACGGTATTTCCGCAGTTGTCGGTAGCCGTCCAAGTTCGAATGGTAACGGTACTTCCTGCACAAGCAACTCCTGCTGATTCTATTGTTTCAGAGAAGGTGATTTCTACATCCGTATCACAATTATCGCTTGCCGTTACCGTCGGCATGGCTGTCGTAGCTGCCTCCCCACAAGTCACTTCCACATCCGCTGGAATACCCGCTAAAACAGGTGCTGTATTATCTTGTACCGTTATCGTTTGTAGTGCCTCTGTGCTATTGCCACAAGCATCGGTCGCCGTCCATTTTCTTACTAAGGTGTAAGCATCATCACAGGCTCCCGCATTTCTCGTTTCATCAAAGACTACTTGGATATTATCATCACAATTATCCGTTGCCGTTACGCTTGGTGCATTTGGGATGGCATCACATTCTACTGCTACATCTGTTGGAACGCCAACTAAGACTGGTGCTACTTCATCTTTAGAAGTGATGCGCTGCGATTCTGATACAGTGTTACCACAATTATCAATTGCCGTCCAAGTTCGGATAATCGTAAGACCTGCTGCACAACCCGCTGTTCCCGCTTCTGTCGTTTCGGAGAACGTAATTTCTACATTCGTATCGCAGTTATCGCTTGCCGTTACGGTTGGCATCGCTACACTTGCTGCTGCTCCGCATGCCACCTCTGCATCTGCTGGTATTCCTGCTAATACAGGTGGGGTGTTATCTTGTATAGTTAAAACCTGAGTTGCCTCTGAGCTATTGCCACAAGCATCCGTCGCTACCCATTTTCTCACTAATGAATAACTATCCTCACAAGCACCTGCCGTTCTAGTTTCTTCTAAAGCAACTAGTACATTATCATCGCAGTTATCGGTTGCGTTAACGCTTGGTGCAGTTGGAATCGCATCGCATTCAACGGTTGCATCTACTGGCACATTAGCAAGTACGGGTGCTACTTCATCTTTGGAAGTAATTCGTTGTGATTCAGAAGTAGTATTTCCACAATTATCAATCGC
>CALJIQ010000148.1 GCA_937973995.1 uncultured Saprospiraceae bacterium | reverse complement strand
CCTAATTTGCCGAGCTTGCGACAGCAAGCGAGGCAATTAAAATATCAAAATGAGAATTGCTGAACAAATATCTAGCAATTTCCATTTTGAATGAAAAAACTCTTATTCTATAGACTTCCAGTATCAATTGTTTTTTTGGTAGTACTATTTGCCACCAACCTTCACGCCACCCACAATCGAGCGGGCGAAATTACGATTGAGCAAATAGACCCATTGACCATTAAAGCGACGATTACCACTTATACCGTAACCAGTAGTGTGCAGGCAGATAGAGATAGTTTAACCCTTTGTTGGGGAGACGGTACTTGTGATGTTTTAGTCCGTTTAAATGGTGGCATTGGTCCAGAAGGAATTCCTCAAGGAGAATTATTGGCGAACAATACCAAGAAAAATATTTATATGTCCTTCCATGTCTATCCAGGTTTAGGGACTTATAAAGTATCTATGACCGATCCTAATCGAAATGGAGGCATTATCAATGTCAATCCGCCCAATTCGGATATGATTGAATTCCATTTACAAACGGTCTATACGTTATTAAATCCGCAATTCGAAGGCGTCAATAATACACCTCAGTTATTGCAACCTCCTATTGATATAGGCTGTGTTGGACAAACATTCATTCACAATCCAAATGCCTATGATGTAGATGGGGATAGTCTATCTTACCATTTAATTGTTCCCTTAAGAGGAATAGATGAAGAGTCGGGGGAAGAAATTTTAGTCCCCAATTACGCCTTTCCAGATATGATTAATCCTGGAGGGAATAACAACCATACCCTCGACCCAGTTACAGGAGATTTTATATGGCGAGCTCCCCAACGGGCAGGAGAATATAATATCGCTATGATTATTGTAGAATATCGACAGGGCGTCCCCTTAGATACAATGATACGGGATATGCAGATATTAATTGAGAGCTGTGAAAACCAACCGCCTGAAATTGAGGTCGTGGAAGAGATTTGTGTGGTGGCGGGTGATTTATTAGAGTTGGATGTAGTAGTGACTGACCCCGATATGCCTTTACAACGAGTAGATTTAACCGCCTTGGGTGGACCTTTCGAGGTAGATATTAGTCCTGCTGAATTGCAAGTTGCTGAAGGATTCCAACCACAAGTTCTTAGAGGTAAATTTATTTGGCAGACCGCTTGTGAGCACATCTCTGACCAACCTTACTCAGTTGTCTTTCGATCTTCTGATGATGTGGAAATCATTCAGGGTGATGGCGCTAGTACTTTTTTATCCACTTTAAAAACCGTCCGTATCAAAGTAGTAGGACCACCTCCAGAAGATGTATTAGCAACAGTTGACCAAGAAGAAATTACCGTTACTTGGGAAAAACCATACTTCTGTGAAGATGCCGAAGATAACTTCTTCAATGGATTCTCTGTTTGGAAACGGATTGGAAGTAATCAATTTCCTCCTGATACTTGCTCACCAGGCGGATTGGAACAAATGGGATATACCAAGTTAACCATTGGGAATATAATGGATATGCAGGATGGTCGATACATTTTCACTGACACAGAAGTGGATAGAGGTAGGACTTATTGCTATCGCATCATTGCTAATTTTGCAAAAATTTCTGCAGCGGGATTTCCGTATAATTTAGTGGAAGGATTGCCATCAGAAGAAATCTGTATTCAATTAGATCGAGAAGTACCTTTGATTACCCATGTAGATGTGCAAACCACAGACCTAAACAATGGGCAGATATTAGTTCGATGGACCAAACCAGTAGTGGAAGATTTAGATACGATTGCCAATCCCGGCCCCTACCGTTACCAAGTATTTCGGGCGGAAGGTTTTTCAAATAATTTCCAACCCATTCCAGATGCTGACTTTACGAGTACCAGCTTTGCAAATGCAAATGACACGGTATTTATTGATACCCAATTGAATACGGTTGATAATCCTTATACGTACCAAGTTGCTTTTTATGTAGCAGGGGAAAGTGAACCACTAGGCATCACTAATCCAGCTTCTTCTATCTATTTATCCCTTACTCCTACGGATAGAGCGATGCAATTATCTTGGGAAGAACAAGTACCCTGGGATAACTTTGAGTACACTATTTTCAGACAGAACGCACAAGGCACCTTCGATTCTGTTGGTATTTCCAATACGCCAACCTTTCGAGATGAAGGCTTAGAAAATGGAGTAGCATATTGTTATAAAGTACAGGGAAAAGGCACTTATGGCTTAGATGCTGATGCCGCACCACTTTTAAATTTTTCCCAAGAAGTGTGTTCTAGCCCTGGTGATGATGTTCCCCCTTGTCCACCTACCTTAACGGTAAGTAATATTTGCGATGATGAAAATAATTCCTCCACAGAAGAATTATTTAATACCTTGATTTGGACTAATCCCGATGAAGTATGCGAAGATGTGATGGATACGGATGGCTATAAGATTTATTATACGCCCTCAGAAGAAGGAGAATTCAGTTTGGTAGAAACGATAGATGGGCCACTGAACACTTTTTTCGATCATCAGCCTCCCACTGGGATTGCGGGTTGCTATGCAGTAACAGCAATTGATATAATAGGAAATGAAAGTGATTTTAGCAATACGATCTGTGTAGATAATTGTCCATTTTACGATCTACCTAATACTTTCACTCCCAATTCGGATGGTACCAATGATATTTTCAAACCCTTCCCTTACCGTTTTATTGATCGGGTAGAATTTAAAGTATTTAATCGTTGGGGAGGATTGGTCTTTGAGACAAATGACCCTGATTTGAATTGGGATGGCACCAATTTATCCAGAAAAGATTTAACGGAGGGAGTCTATTATTATACCTGTCGGGTATTTGAAGCAAGAGTAACAGGTGTGGTCGAACAGGAAGCTATTTTGAATGGAGCGATTCATTTGATTCGAGGAAACTAGTCATTGGTCGATTGTCATTAGTCATTGGTGCAAGTAGCACACAAATGACTAATGACTAATGATTATTTATTAACCATTTCCACTTTAGTACGTGGGTAAGCAACAGTAATACCAGCCTCTCCAAATGCCTTCTTAATTTCTTTATAAGAATTGAAATATACATCCCAGTAATCTTCTGGAGTTGAATACGGACGAACAGCTAATAATACATTGTTCGCATCAAATTTCTCAATTTCAACAGTTGCAGGATCTGGTAAAGTCTTATCTACCTTAGCCAAAGCACCTTGAATAATGCCTTTCACCTTATCAAAGTCTTCCTCATAAGGCATCGCCACATTCAAATCGACTCTTAATTTTCCTTGCGTAGAAAGATTCGTCATGATACCACTAGTAGCAATACCGTTTGGCATAATTACTTGCTTGTGGTCTAAGGTATTGATAATTGTATTGAACACTTGAATTTCCTTAACGTGACCAACCACGCCTTGGATATCCACTAAATCACCTACTCGGTAAGGCTTGAAAATCAAAACCATAATACCAGAAGCAAAGTGTCCTAGTGTGCCTTGCAATGCCATACCAATTGCCAAACCAGCAGCAGCAATTAAACCAACGAAAGCCGTAGTTTCAATTCCTACAATACCTGCTGCACTAATCACTACCATTACTTTCAAAATAACGCTAACCAAAGACGTTAAAAATGGAACAACATCTTTATCTAAACCAGATCGCTCCATGGCTTTGCCAATTGCTTTTGTAATAGCTCCTGCTATCCAAAATCCTATAATTAAGGTAAGAATCGCACCCAATACTTTTGGTGCATATTCAACCGCCATACTTATAAGTTGTGCGGGATCGATATTCATAATAAAAAGAGTTTTAAAAGTGTTAAAAAAATTAACTTTAAGACTTAAAAATATGCAGTTGGTCACAAATACAATCTCATGATCTAAAAGAGACAAGAACAATAATTTGGCAAGTACCAATAATCAAAGAAGAATATATTTGGAGTTGATGACCAGTGCAGAGATTCGGGTGACAATTACACACTAGAACTCAATTTCTTCTTCAAAGCAAACAGCTCATCTCGATACTGCGCAGCCGTAATAAAATCCAAATCTTTAGCCGCTTTTTTCATTTTTCGTTCGGTTTCTGCCAGTAGTTTTTCAATCTGATCTCTAGTCATATAACCAATGATAGGGTCAGCGGCAAGGCTAGCCTCATCAGGTTCGATATACGCTTTTTTCCCACCTTCTCGAATATCTAAGATGGAACCTTGATTGATAATTTCATCTCTAGACTTAGTAACGGTTGTTGGTGTAATACCATGCTTTTCATTATAGGCCATTTGGATAGATCGGCGGCGATTGGTTTCATCTATCGTGCGCTGCATAGAATCCGTAATCTTGTCAGCATAAAATAAAACCTTACCATTCGCATTTCTAGCTGCCCGTCCTGAGGTCTGCGTAAGGGAGCGATCATTTCTTAAAAAGCCTTCTTTATCCGCATCTAAAATAGCTACTAGGGATACTTCCGGTAAGTCTAACCCTTCTCTTAATAAATTCACCCCAATTAGTACATCAAAAACCCCTAAGCGCAAATCTCTTAAAATCTCTACTCGCTCCATGGTATCAATTTCGGAGTGAATATATCGACATTTCACCCCAATCTTTGCCATGTATTTGGACAATTCCTCAGACATCCGTTTGGTTAGCGTGGTTATTAACACCCGTTCTTTTACTTCTATTCGTTGGTGCACTTCGTCTAGTAAATCATCAATTTGATTGATACTAGGTCGCACTTCTATGGGTGGGTCCAATAAGCCTGTTGGGCGAATCACTTGCTCAACAATCACCCCACCTGTCTGCTCTAATTCATAATCGCTCGGAGTCGCACTAACATAGACGACTTGATTGACCAACCCTTCAAATTCGACAAAATTCAAAGGGCGGTTATCCATCGCTGACGGCAATCGAAAACCGTAATTCACTAAGTTTAATTTTCTAGCTCTATCCCCTCCCCACATCCCTCGCACTTGCGGCACGGTCACATGACTTTCATCAATTACCATCAAATAATCATCTGGAAAATAATCTAATAAACAAAAGGGACGAGTACCTGGCGCTCTACCATCAAAGAAACGAGAGTAGTTTTCAACCCCATTACAATAGCCCAACTCTCGCATCATTTCTAAATCAAAACTTACTCGTTCTTTGATACGTTTAGCTTCTAATAAGCGAACTTCTTTCTCAAAGTATTTTTGTTGTGCATACAATTCATCTTCAATGTCTCGCAGGATGGCTTTCATGCGGTCTTTGGGAGCTACATATAAATTAGCTGGGAAAATAGCTGCTGTTTCCAACACTTCAATCCGCTTGCCACTTTCAATTTCAATCCGCTCAATATCTTCAATTTCATCCCCAAAAAAAGTGATGCGGTAGCCGTATTCTACATAAGGCAAATTAATATCCACCGTATCGCCCCTTACTCTAAAAGTGGCTCTCTTAAAATCTATCTCTGTTCTAGAATATAAACTCTCCACCAAACGATACAAAAAAGAATTACGGGTAATACCCATCCCCTTATTAATCCGAATAATCCCCGATTTATAATCTTCAGGATTTCCCATCCCATAGATGCAAGATACCGAAGCCACAATGATAATATCTCTCCGCCCTGATAATAAAGAAGAGGTCGCTCGTAATCGTAATTTATCTACTTCTTCATTGATGTTTAGGTCTTTCTCTATATAGGTATCGGAGCTTAACATATAAGCTTCGGGTTGGTAATAATCATAGTAAGAGACAAAGTACTCTACCGCATTATCCGGGAAAAAATCACAAAACTCAGAATAGAGTTGAGCGGTCAACGTTTTATTATGGGTCAGTACTAAAGTTGGGCGATTAAGCTCTTGGATGACATTGGCGATCGTAAAAGTCTTACCCGAACCCGTCACTCCTAATAGACATTGGGCTTTATCTCCTGCATTCACCCCTTCTATCAATTGTTGAATAGCTCGTGGTTGATCGCCTGTTGGTTCAAAAGGAGAGTCTATTTTAAAGCTCATATGTATTACAATTGTGTTAGTTCTGATTTTATTATTCTGATATTTTGGTCTAAATATCAGAATAATAAAATCGAGCTAACATAATTTCTACTCGATTTACGAAAGTTATGCTAGGAACTGGTTATGCGTTTACTTATGTCATTGCTAGCGCAAAGGCTTTGCCTTGTGCTTCCTCTTTTAAAGGCTCCGCCTTTAGGATAATAGACGCAAGACTGAGCATTTGCGCCAGCTTGTAATATAATTTCTGCTCGATATACGAAAGTTATGTTAGCTCAATTTTAAATACTGCAAAATTCCATTTTGCGTATTTAAAATTAGAGCTAACACAACTCAGAAAATTTCAATCAATAACAAATACACGATCAAATACCTCAAAAACTTCCCCAAGGTCATCCATATAATAACCGAAATAAAAGGGACTTTAAAAAAGCCTAGCGCAACTGCTAATGGATCACCAATAATGGGTAACCAAGTTAGAAAAGCTAGTATCCCTCCATATTTATCCGCATACTTTTTTTGAGCTGCCACCTTTTCTTTTTTAATCCCAAAATATTTCTCTAACCATTCCCATTTGCCCAAGTACCCTAGCGCATAAGAAGTCACTCCACCCAAAGTATTGCCTAAAGTTGCTGCCAATAAACAAAGTCCTGCATTAAATCCTTTATGAATCATCACACCAAAGACCGCTTCTGAGCCAAAAGGCAGAATGGTAGAGGCTAGTAGGGAGGAGAAAAAGAGGGATATGTAGGCGTATATGTCGGACATGGGAAAGGTTATGGAGGATTATTGAGGGTTATTACTTCGTGTTATTAAAGGGTTATTGAGGGTTACTCTAATAACTTTTAATAACCTTCCAATAACGCTCAATTACCCTTTATTCTTGTTCCTCAATAACCACTACCTTCTTCTTAGTAGCCCGCACAAAGTCCTCCGCCTCTTGCCAAACTCGATCATGAAAATCCACAGGGGGTTCTGCTTTGGCAAATTTCACTAAATCGGCTACTTGCAAAATATTACTCAATTTATCTTTCCAACTACTATCGAAATCTACTTGTTTTAAACTGCGCTGTATTTCATCTGTGGTAGATTCGAGGGCGGGTACTTCATAGCGATTTTCTAGGTATTCTCGAATGATATAAGTTAAGCGAGATTGGTATGCCTTGACCTTTCCCTGCTGCCACAATTTCTCCTCCTTTAATCGTTGTAACGAATCTATGGCAATTTCATGGGCAGGGCGAATAACAACAGGAGGCGGCGGGGCTGTTTTTTGCGCTTGCCGTTTTTGATGCAAGAAATACCCGCCTATCGCTAAGCCTAATAATGCCAATCCAATTAAATAGGGTAAATAATCTCGCCAATTCGCTTCCTCTCGAATGATATCTTTAATCGGGGCTAGTTGTAAGCTATCGGCTAATTGCACCGTACCGACATTCATCGGAATACGTCTAGTAACAGCGGTATT
>CALJIQ010000147.1 GCA_937973995.1 uncultured Saprospiraceae bacterium | reverse complement strand
TAGACTTGTTACTCTTTAAGAAATGGTTGTATGAATTTTAGATTTTTTCGATAGTTTTCTTTAAAAAATCAGTGCATAGCCCAGCTACGGACTTATTTTTTAAAGGAAAATAGCGAAAAAAGATATTTTTAGACGGCTGTTTATTAGAGGGTAATAAGTCTATTTATATTTTTTTAGTCCTTGATAAGATTGGAAGGATAAGAGAATATATCCCAATGCTGGACCGTCAATTCCAACTGTCGAGTAATCACCAAATCTTTTTTTCGTTGTATCCATTTCGGTAACAGCGTTATTACTTCTTCTTGGATTGGTAGCTCTGGAATAGCACGCTCCATGTAACTAAGCAAGTAATAGTGCATTTTAATATCCTCTTTTTGTATCTGCCAAGTGCTGATTCCTTGTTCTATTGTTTGGAAAGTTTCAAGATAGGTTGCTAAATAAGGTCCCACCTGTTTGCCCGTCGCCTGACCTGTTGCTTGAGGTCGTTCCATATGATCTTCATATAGAGAAATGAACGTATTGTCAAAAGGGTCTTCCGGATGAAAAGATTGACTTTTATAGTTCAGCGTAAAGTAGCAAGCAATTCCTGCTTGTACAATTGGGTTTAAAAATTGCTGGAGTTGTTCTTTAGAAAATAAGTCAAATACGGCATTCGCTAATACTAGGTCTATTTTGTCTAACCGTACTAATTGGGCGAGTTCTAATAAAGATCCTTCTATAAATTCGAAAGATAATTCTTTGGTGGGCGTGGTGACTTGAATTTTATTATTAGAGGCTTGCCATTCATATTTATGGAACGTGGCAAAATCTTCTATCCTGCGTAAAAAAATCGGTTTAAAACTAGTATCCTGCTCTATTAAATACCAATGTTGGTCCCCTTTAATTTTATCCATTAGGTACAGGGTATTAGAGCCTGTTCCTGCCCCTACATCTAATAAATGCACGACTTCTTTAGGCTTTAAATAATCCAGTACCTTGGCTTCTAAGGATTTATTTCTAGCTTCTGAATCAAAAGGGTAGCGATCGTTGAGCCAGTTGGCATAATCATTCTGTTCTTCCATAGTTTTTTAAAATTCCAAAACTCAAATTCCAAATTCCAAAAATACTGTCTGATTTATTAGCGTTGACTATCCACCAAATAAAGTAAACTGGAATCTGGAATTTCTTAACAGTTAGCTAAAACTAGAAACTTTTAGCGAATATTGCATGTTGGTACAAAATAGGTAACTATTACGCTCTACTTCTGCATTGTCACTTTAGGAAAAATCCCGTCGGGAGACGGGAAGGATATAGGATTCAAGTTTGGAAACTTGAACCATCGCTCTTCGATATTTTCAGTCTCCAGACTGAAAATGTATATCCTAGTCGTCTCTTGACGACGTTTTCTGGTAGTCTGTAATTCAATGCCAAGTGTTGGCGTACCAAAGGCTAAAGACCAATGGCTAAAGTCGAAATTAGATGGTTAATGCAAGGCGAACCAACTAGCCATCAGGCAATCAAACCATCCTATCAACTCCATCATGAAAGACTATATCTCCGCTAATAAGGCTTTATGGAATCGAAAGACAGGTATTCATTTACAATCTAACATGTATGATGTTCCTGCTTTTTTAAATGGAAAAACCTCTTTGAAGTCCTATGAACTGGATTTATTAGGAGACGTAAGCGGCAAAAAAATCCTACATCTTCAATGTCATTTTGGGCAAGATTCTCTTTCTCTAGCAAGGATGGGGGCACAAGTAGTCGGGGTGGACTTAGCGGATAAAGCCATCGAACAGGCTAACGCATTTCGCCAACAATTACAGCTAGATGCCTCCTTTGTTTGTTGTGATATTTTCGAAGCCGATCAATTTATCAACGAACAATTTGACATCGTATTCACTTCTTACGGAACGATCGGTTGGTTGCCCCAATTAGATAGATGGGGAGAAATTATTAGCCATTTTCTAAAGCCAGGAGGACAATTAGTTTTTGTGGAATTTCACCCAGTTATGTGGATGTTAGACGATGCCTCTTTTACCCAATTGACTTACTCCTATTTCAATGTACACACCTTTGAAGAAATAGTAACGACTACCTATTCTGATGGCCCTGGTCATGAACCGTTGGTCTCTTTTTCCTGGAACCATTCACTTTCTGAGGTTTTTAACGCGCTGTTACAACAACAATTGGCGATTACTGATTTTAGAGAATATCCCACCTCTCCTTACGATTGTTTTCCGAATACGGTAAAGGTTGATGGAGGCTATCAAATAAAGGGATTGGAAGGAAAATTACCGATGGTATATTCCATAGTGGCTAATAAGTAAGTGGTTGGAACATTATTAATTGTTTTCTAAGCGCAATAAAAACGCATAATTAGCTAAATAATCAATGATTAGTAATCAATAATTAAAATAATTACCTCACTTTTTTCTTTTCCCAAATTTTAAAAACTATATTTGGCACTAGTGAGGACCATTTCTATTAGTAGATTTGTCCTATCAGTTTCAAAACTAGTGAGTTTATTTATATTTAGTTTCATCAATATTCTTTGAGTCATTAAGCAGGAGGCTGAACCATTTGGTTTAGCCTTTTTTTCTGAATGAGACTCCTTTCAATTTACTCTCCTTTTAACCAAATATACGAGCTATGGCAAAACTAAAAATTAAAAGCGGTAAGGCAGAATTAGTCCTACACAAAAGCGACAAGTACGTCGGTATTAAGCCCCTACACACAAGAGGGAGTGTCCGTTCCCTAGGTGTCCAACAAGAAGTGCTTTCTCATCTAGGCGGTTTCAAAGTAGTAACGCTTCCAGAGTCCTTCCAATCGGTAGATGAACAATTAGATCGGGTTCGTCAGCGTAGAGATATAGACGTTGGGACGCATGTCTATCATGTGGAAGGCAGTGATAAACCCCTGATTCCAACAGGAGAAATATATATTCATTTTGAAGAAAA
Organism: uncultured Saprospiraceae bacterium; assembly: GCA_937973995.1. Taxonomy (GTDB): domain Bacteria; phylum Bacteroidota; class Bacteroidia; order Chitinophagales; family Saprospiraceae; genus JAFMDF01. Next base: position 7,091 of record CALJIQ010000147.1, on the reverse strand, counting down.
GACCAATGAGGAAGAGCAGAAAATCGTACTGGATGAATATTCTCTTGAATTAGTAGAAAGAAGAAATGAAGACTTTGTGGTTGCCAAAGTAACAAAGCATTCTCCAAATCCAATCAAGGTGGCGTATTTTCTGCAAAGTATATCTATGGTCCGCCGAGCGGAGCCAGATTTGGATACCCTATTGGACGAGTATAATGTAGCGGAAAATATTTCAGACGATTTATTATCGCACAGTTGGCATTTACAAAATAACGGCAAAGTGGCAGATGTCAACTATCCTTTGCGAAGAGGGGCAGATGCTAAAGTATTGGATGCTTGGAATCGCCTTGGCAATCTAGGTAAGCGGGATGTAGTAATTGCTGTTATTGATAATGGGTTTGATTTGACGCATCCAGATGTAAACCAAAAAGTCTATAAACCCTATGATCTTTGGAATCAATCCTCCTCGATTATACAGGGTGATCCCAATTTCACACATGGTACGCCTTGTGCTAGTGTGGCTTTAGCTGCCGCTAATGGAAGCGGAATTGTGGGGGCTGCACCCATGTCTCGATTTATGCCCATTAGTGGTACGTCTTTTAGTATTCGAGCGACCGAAGAAATGTTCAAACAGGCGGTACAAAATGGAGCCGATATTATCAGTTGTAGTTGGGGTACAACAGATGCTAATTTTGCACCAGGTGTATTAAAAGAAGCGGTGATTTCAAAAGCGGCAAAGGATGGGCGAAATGGTAAAGGATGTGTCATTTTATACGCTGCTGGTAATGATGACTTTGATTATATTAACTACTACGCAACGAATCCTGATGTAATTGCAGTAGGCGCCAGTACTAGTCAAGATGAACACGCTAATTATTCCAATCGAGGAAGAGAATTAGATATAGTTGCTCCGTCCAATGGAGATTGGCCGATCATAGCAGCAAGAGCCAATTGGGACCAAGGCACTACCATGCGAGGTGGAGGAGATTTTCGATATTGGGCAGATGGGCGTTCAAGAGGAAGTAAATACAAGCATTTTGGCGGCACATCCAGTTCCACTCCCTTGGTGGCAGGTATTTGTGCTTTAATGCTATCTACCAATCCTGATTTAACAGCAAAAGAGGTCCGAGAAATCTTGATTAATACGGCTGATAAAATAGGAAGTCCTTCTGATTATGATTCAAAAGGGCATTCCGTGAAATTTGGTTATGGCAGGGTTAATGCAGATAAGGCAGTGGCAGAAGCAATGAGGCGAAAAGATGCCGTAGCACCGCCCCCACCTTTAGTAGAAGAGCGTATTCAATCTGGTAAAGGTTTGTTTAAATTTAAGGTAGAACGTCAGCCATCTAGCGGATATGCGGTACAAATTGGGGTATTTGCCCAATATGGAAACGTTTTAGTTGCGGCTGAGCAATTACAAAGAGAATTTAATCAGCCAATTCTCGTTAATATTAATGAATTGAATGGCAAAACCGTATATAAAGTGATGGTTGGTCCCTATTCCTTGCGCTCTAGTGCGAATGATACTCGAAGGAGAATAGTAGCAGCAGGGAAATATACTAGTGCCTTCTTGACGAATTTGGAGCAGTTTGCATAGAGTAGGAAATTTGAAATTCCAAGCACCAAATTCACAACTAGTGATGGCAGTTATAGCCTTAATATGAAAAGAAAAATATTTAAAATAGCCTTGTTTTTAAGCATTCTAACGGTAGGGATTGGTTGCGACCAAACTACTAAGGAAATTGCGAGAGAGCAACTAGCTTATCAGGCACCTATTTATTATATGGAAGGCTTATTCATATTAACGTATTACGAAAATTCAGGTGCCTTTTTGGGAATGGGCGAACAGTTATCTCCTACAATTAAGATGTTTTTCCTGCTATTGTTGCCGCTGTTTTTTCTATTTATAATTAGTTTTCATTTATTAAAATCTAACTATCCTGCCTTATACTTTACAGGTTTTTGTTTACTGATTGCCGGTGGTATTGGCAATTTAATGGATCGCTTCTTGGATGGATTTGTGGTTGATTTTATGCACATCCAGTTAATTGATGGCATTAAAACGGGGGTCTTTAATTTTGCAGATGTCTATATAACCTTAGGGGTTATGCTGGTTTTTTTGCATTTTTATAAAGAGAAGTAAGTGGAAGGATATTATTAATTACTGATTATTAATTATTCTGTAAACGTGATAAATATGTGTAATTAGCTAATAATCAATAATTAGTAATCAATAATCAAAAAAACTTTAAAGTGAAATTACTTTTGTCCACCCACTTAAAGTACAAGTGCCTCACCTAGACGATGACCCTCTTGAACTGGATGCTTGCACTTATACAGCTCCCAATCCGACTTCATTATGAAAAATCTAACCTTCCTCATAATTCTATTGATCGGTACTTTGACTTCTTATGCACAGGTAGAAGGGGCCATGACTATTGAGAAGATGGATAGTATCTTTACGGAAGAAGCGGAAGAATTAGATGGGGATGGAGGAACTTGGCAGCTCTTTTATGGCAATCGAGTGGTATTTGTCCTTTCCGATGCTACTCATAATCGGATGCGCATCTTCACTCCCATAGGTGCAGAGGAAGATTTAGAAGTAGGTCAACAAAAAGCCATGCTAGAGGCTAATTTTCATTCTGCTTTAGATGCCAAATACAGCTTATACAATGGGTTTATCGTGTCCGTTTACACCCATCCATTGAAAGAACTGACTTCCGACCAACTGAAAGAAGCACTTGCCCAAGTCATCATTCTTGCTAATAATTTTGGAGGTTCTTATTCCAGTACAGATCTGGTATTTGGAGAAGGACAAACAGCGGAAGAAATTCCTGCCCTACAAGAAGAACAGTCCGAAAAACGGATTAACCAGAAACCTACTAAGAAGAATTAGTCGTTTTGACATACAGCCATTCCACGACATAAAACCAACTTATCTACTCCACTTCATTATTCCTTTGCTAATTTTACCAATAAATAGCTCGGCTTCACTTAGGGGCAATCCTTTCTAAATCGCATCTGAGAGTCGAAGACGGTCTAACAAGGAAGTAGTCTCTGCTTCCATTTTATATTACCATCACAAACTTAAATTTATGCGACAGCCAGTCTTATGGCTAATGGGCTTCTGCCTATTAATAAGCAATACCATACAAGCCCAACAAGCGACCTTATCAGGAATCGTCTCCGATGAAACTACAGGAGAAGGACTCTATCCCGCCACTATCAAAATAGGAAGTATTGGAACGATTACCGATTTCGACGGTCGTTTTGAAATAGCCTTAGAGGAAGGAGAGTATCGAGTAGAAGTTAGCTATGTCGGTTATGAAACCTATGAAACGGACGTTTTATTGACGGCTAATGCGCCTAACGAATTGGATGTGGTACTCGTAGAAACCGTCAACCTATTACAAACCGCTACGGTCACAACTGGCAAATATGAAAAACCTTTGAGTGAGGCAACGGTCTCCTTAGAGGTACTAAAATCTGATTTGATCGAGAGTACGAATGCGACTAGTATCGACCAGTCTTTGGAGAAAATACCAGGGGTCAATATAGTGGGTGGCCAAGCGAATATTAGAGGAGGATCTGGATTCTCTTATGGGGCAGGTACAAGAGTTTTGATCTTAGTCAATGATTTACCCGCTTTGCAGGCGGATGCAGGGACTCCGAATTGGGGCGATTTGCCAGTAGAGAGTATAGAGCAAGTAGAAATAGTAAAAGGAGCTGCCTCTTCTCTGTACGGTTCGGCTGCCTTGAATGGGATTTTCAATATTAGAACCGCTTATGCTCGATCCGAACCAGAAACCAAAATTTCTTTATTTGGGGGCATTTTTAATGCGCCTAGCGATGAGTCAAAAAAATGGTGGAGCGATGAGGAACAGAAATATGAGGCGGGCATGTTATTTTCCCATAAGCAAAAAATTGATAAGCTAGATCTAGTATTGGGGGCAAGACTATATACCAAAGAAGATCCGAGGGAAGGTTTTGGAAATGACCAAGGTAGAGGCTCTTTGGGGTTGCGCTATCGGGTTACGGATCGACTATCCGTTGGCATTAATACGACTTATAACAAGCAAAAAAATCGTAATTATTTTTTTTGGAAAAACGCCGAAGAAGGTATCTATCAAGGAAATGAAGAAGCGGGTACCAGTCGCCCTACTCGTTTTTATCTTGATCCCTTTGTCTCTTATTATGATAACAAAGGCAATCGGCATAAATTCACTGGACGATATTATAGTATAGATAATCAATCGGATGATGAAAGCACGGATAATTTTTCGGACCAGTTCTATGGCGAATACCAATTTCAAAGAAATTTTGAGCAAGCAGGGGTGGTTATAACTGCGGGTGCAGTGGCTTCCAAGACGGATGTTACGGCTCCTTTATATGGAGATACTTCTTATGTCTTGACGAATAATGCAGCCTATGTCCAATTAGAAAAAAAGGTGGGAGAGCGACTGAACATATCCGGGGGAGTGCGGTATGAATACAATCGCATCAAGGGACCAGAACAAGTGTTTGGTTTTACTATCCCCGATGGAAAATTTGAAGATTCCAGACCCATTTTACGGTTGGGAATGAATTACCAAGTGCAAGAGACTACCTACTTACGAGCTTCTTGGGGACAAGGATTTCGATTTCCTACCATTGCAGAAAAATACATAACGACCCAAGCAGCAGGCTTCCCGATCGTGCCCAATCCCGAGCTTGTTTCTGAAACAGGATGGAGTTCGGAAGTGGGACTCAAGCAAGGCTTTCAGGTATCTAATTGGCAGGGCTATTTAGATGTTGCCGCTTTCTGGATGGAATATACAGATATGATTGAGTTTACCCTAGCCACTGTCACGGATGCTAGGGGGTTTCCGCTAGTGGGTTTTCAAGCACAAAATATAGGGGGTACAGTTATCAGAGGGGTAGATATAAGCTTAGCAGGGCAGGGTAGTCTGGGAGATATTCCCGTTTCGCTATTAACAGGGTACACTTATATTGATCCCAAATTCAAAGATTTTACGGAGGAAGATCGAGGACGATCTAGTGTAGCGTATAATATCTTGAAGTACCGTTTTAAACACTCAGTGAAACTAGATGTGGAGAGCACCTTTGGTCCTTTCAAAGTGGGAATTGCTTTAATTCGAAATAGCCATATGGAAGCCATCGATGCCTTATTTGAGCAAATCATCATTCCAGGTTTAGCTACTTATCGAGCTACGAATAATAATGGTTATTATCTCTGGAATGCAAGGGTATCTTATCAATTGACCCCTCAACTAAAAGCTTCCTTTTTGGTCAATAATTTGACGAATCAAGAATATAGTACTCGTCCTGGCTTATTAGAACCTACTCGGCTTTGGAGTATGCGAGCGGATTATGTTTTTTAAGTGTCAAGAACTCAAAAGGACATTTAATTAGTGCCACAGATATTGATGATATAAGGTTAGAGCTTCGGCAATAAATGACCTACCCCCCATAGGTATTTCTCGCAAAGGATCGCAAAGTACGCTAAGTTAGTAAAAGGTCTAGCTTTGCGTACCTTAGCGTATCCTCGGCGAGACTTTGCGGGAGACAAAATTTGGGTAGGTTATTTATTTTTTCGTCCCTTAGCAGAAAAAGGTATTCCTAAGTCAGATATTGTTTTTAGGATTTGTATCAAAAATGGAAAGAACGACAGAAGGATCTGTTTTGAGTTAGAACGATGATGAATGCGAAATGGTAAAGCTATGATTTCGCATTCATCATTCATTATTTTAATACTTCGCAGGTACTCCCTTCCCAGGCAAAGTCTCCGTTATCATTTCCCGAATATGCTCATTAGCGGTAGCCAAATCTTCTTGGCGTAAGTACATCATGTGCCCACTTCGATACCCTTCAAAACGCAAGCGATCTTTCATCTTACCACTAGGGTCTAAATGCCACATGGTATATTTAGCGTTGAAATAAGTAGTTGCTCCATCATAGTAACCTGATTGCACCATCACGTTCAGATAAGGATTTTGAGCCATTGCTTGACGGAGATTTTCCCCTGTTCGATCATTCGAGCGATCCCACGGTCGGACTGGACCAAACATATTATACTTAATGTCGGTTTTAAAATTTAAATGATTGCGATAGTAATAATTAATAGCAGGAGTGAAGGAGTGTAACCAAGAGGTTAGCTCTGAATTAAAATCAGGGCGGCTGCCAGCAGTTGTTTTGTCTAATCCTTTATATCTTGAATCCAATCTTCCTACCGTATATCCTTCTCGTTCTCGTAGTAAATCTTTCCAAAAATAAGAAGTCGGTACATCTAGATTATGTTGTAGAATGGTCTTAGTAGATAAGCCTGAATAGTAGGACATCTTTTCTGCCATTGCCTTTCTTTTCTCTTCTCCTATAAATCCACCCATTGCCATAGCAGGTAATAATTCCTGAATGGTAAATTGCTCTGCTTCTGCTAGCACTTCGTCCAAATCTTTGCTTTGTAAGGCAGGAGGTAAGGCTTTGTGATACCATGCAGCAGCAGCAAAGTAGGGCACTCTATTAGCCGCTTGCACAGGACCATCTCTATCAATGCCTAAACCAGTAGGAGATACTAGAATGACCCCATTCAAATACATCCATTGCCGATTTTGTAATTCTAACGCTAAACCTGATACACGGGTAGTTCCATAACTTTCGCCAATCAAATATTTTGGAGAAGTCCAGCGGTTGACTCTTGTGACAAACGTATTAATCCAATCTGCGAGATATTTAATATCTGCATTTACCCCGAAGAAGGTTTCTTTTTTGACTTCTTTATCTAGGATTCTGGAATAACCTGTATTGACAGGATTTACAAAAACTATATCTGCTACATCTAAAATCGAATGCGGATTATCTCTCACACCATAGGGTTGCACAGGAAATCCTTCATCGTCTACTTGCAACACTTTTGGTCCCGTATAAGCGATATGCATCCATACGGAAGCAGATCCTGGACCACCGTTAAAAGAAATCATCAAAGGTCGGGTAGCTTTATCTTTTACGCCTTCTCTTTCGTAATAAGTGTAAGCTAAGGCAGCAATGGGTTTTCCATCCTCATTCCATACGGGTTGAGTGCCTGCGGTAGCCGTATAAGAAATAGGCTGCCCTTT
>CALJIQ010000146.1 GCA_937973995.1 uncultured Saprospiraceae bacterium | reverse complement strand
ACAACTAAAGTTGCCTCGCAATAGGGTTTCTTTAGCGGTAGCGATTTAAAAAGCGTTTTTTCAAAAAAACGCTTTTTAAATCGCTGCCGCTAAAAGAACCTCACGGCCGAGCTTGCGAAGCAAGCGAGGCATAACATTTATAGTACTGGCTTCGCCAGTTTAGGTATTAACAATGGGACAATGAAACAATAGAACAATGAGTCTACTCTAAAAAGTCATTTTGAGCGAGATATGCCAAATTTTTAAAATTTGGCATATCTATATTTTGCTGAAAATCAAAATATTATACAGATAAAAATAATGTAAGTATTCAGGCTTTTCCTCAAAATTGACTTTTTAGAGTGGACTCAACAATAGAACAATAGAACAATAGAACAATAGAACAATGAAATCATAAATCAATGAATCAACAACATCGTCTTAGTAGCCTTTCCAATAGAAGAAGCTACCTCGTAGTATAATAAGCCTTTGTAAGATAACTGCGCTCTATCCACGGTGATTTGATGAGCACCCGCTCCATAATCTCCTGATTCCTGATAGACGATTCTTCCCGTTACATCTCTAATGGTCAAATGAACTGGAGAAGGTGTTGGGAGATAAAACCCAATTTGAGTAGATAGAGAAAAAGGATTGGGTTTATTTTGATAGACCTCAAAAGTGGAGGTAGTAGTATTTCCTTCAAAGACCAAGGCTATATCTGTAACGCCTGCTTCTTGATAGGCTTCTGCTACTAGCGGGCGAGACGGCATTTTCAAAAATTCTTTTAGATACCCATCTTTTTGCGCTTCTACTTCTAAGGTCAGTAAGGGTTGTTGTAATACTTTAGGATTTGGTTGGGGGACATTCCAACTGACCATTAGCTGATCCGACTTCCCTTGTGCTATATGCTCTGCTTGTAGGATTGGAGATTGCCAATCTATTAAAGTCAACTGGTCATAAGACAAGGTAAATTGAAGCCCCAAGAGCGCTTCTGCTGTTGGTTGGATCGCTATTTTGTATCGCTGTCCAGCCTTTAATACGATGTTCTCTACCTGCAATTCATAAGCAGCCTCTTGTGAGCGTGGTTCTGCGGATTGGAATTCATTAGGAGTTGCATTTCCAGAAACATCTCCCACTTTCACAGCTATAAAATCTGCCTCTTCGGTCCCTTGTAAATTTTGGGTTTGATAAGTTTCCTCAAAGCTAGTTAATGGGTTTATAGCATCCATCGGATAAGAAGCATTTACAAATCTCCAACTTTCGTTATTAGGAAAGTTTGGAAGGATTTCTAAAATCACTTGACGCATCTGGACAATATCATAAGCGGTGATCGTTCCTGATTTATTGACATCCGCAGCGATATACCGATAGGGAGATTCTAAAGAAGTAATACCTAGAATATGTTTTTGAATCATTACAATATCATAAGTAGATACCCCATTTTTTACGTTGACATTCTTCGTAGGTGTTATGGTAAAATCTTTTCCTACAGTTGCATCAAAAGAGAAATCGCCATTGATACCAGTCATCTGCATATGCTCATTAGAATTTTCAACTGCTGTATTATCCTCCGCTAATCTTACAGCAACTCCTTCTACCATGGTTCCCTCTTCTGTGGCTATTTGTCCTACTATTTTACCTGCACGACCACCTACGCAATTTCCAAGTGCATCTTGAATTGTAATATTCGTACTACAACTAGAGAAATTTTGATGATCGTCAATAATGAAAAGTACCACTGTGGACTGTCCTTGATCGCCACAACCTAAACTTATCGCATTCGGTAATAAGCGAATAGTTTCGTAGGAGACGGGAAGAATATCGCTCACAGTTGGATGCCAAATATGATACGATAAATCTTTATCACAATTATCAAAACTCTTATTATCCAACCATAGGGCTGGAACTTCTGCTCTTCGATTTGCGGTAATATCAATATTGAGATTTCCACCATTACAGAAGGCAACGGGCGGATCACAATCTCGGAAAGCCAATAGCTGTTCATGTACGGAGGAATTCCCACAATTATCATATGCCTCCACTTTTACAATATAGGTGGAAAAGGCGGAAACATTATATCCAATATCAGCGCCCGTACCTTCCGCTACCAAAAAATTATCTTCATATAGTTTATACTTGAAAGTAATATCTTCACTGAAGGTACAATCCTGAGCGGTAATATTGAATACTTTCGCCTCGGTACAAGTTTGTCCACCAATCACACAATTATTATCAACGGAAACCGAAACGATCGGTGCTTGATTATCCGTTACTTTAATGACTTGTGTATAAGTTAAGTAGCCCAGATCACCAAGTGCAACCCCATAGAGGGTATCTTTGGAAGAGAAGGTTCTTCGTCCGTCGTAAGGTACATGTCCATTTACCCCAGCATCTCGCGGCAATGCTAAGGGCTGCGCATTATCATTTAATAAACAACTATTAATGACTTGCCATTTTCTAAACACCTTATAACATCCACCTCCAGTACCTGCAAATAATTCATCTTTGTATTCCCACTTTAATACGTCTGGACCACCGGTAGTGACCATTATTGGAAACTCTGGCACAGCCGAACCACACTGGAATAAGGTGTCTGAAGGAAAGGTGATTTCCCAATCTGCACGGTAGGTAATCAGAATATCTTGTTCTAGCCATTTTGAAAAATTACCAACTTCTACATAGTCCACCGCTCTATAGCGTCGTCGAATACGGAGCACCCCACAAATGTCTATAATGAGTTGGTATTCTTGTTCTATAAAAATGGTATTACAACTTACATTATCGGTACAAATTGGATTTCCAAAATGCGTATTAAATAAGTCAACTTTATCTACTGGCACCGGTAGCCATTCGTGGTCATCATAGATGTTATTGTGATTATGATCCGTTTGTTCACCGAAGTCTGTAGTGAGAAAAGCATCATTAAACAATACCGTATCAGGTAGTTCGGAGCAAAGTGGTTGCAAGTGATCTTCTGGAAAAATATTTAACCAACATTGATTATAATTTCCTACTTCATCAATCACTAATAACTGCACTCGTACAGTCTGATTAATATCTAAACAACCCACTTCTATATACTCATTCCAACCGTTAGAAGGAATTCTTCCGCCGTATTCTCTTAGAATAAATTCATTTGTAGTTGGGTCCATTACCGTTATATCACCAGGGACCGAACGACGTATAAACATTTTATCAATTCCACAATTATCCCTACTTCCATTATCAATATCTTGCGGACGAATAGGGAAATTCCCAGTTGTCATACTCACTCTTAATTCGTCCGTGCAAATAGGCGTAGGAGCTTGTTGATCTTTGATTTCAAAAAAGATACGACAAGTATCGGATCGATTGCCACAAGCATCTACATGGGTATAGCCTACACTGTATGTGCCTAAAGGTAATTCCTGATCCAAGTCTGGAAAATATTCTGCCCGGCTACTCGGATAGTACAAAGCAACCACTTCCGTCTTGTAATTTAGATCACAAGAATCTATACCACCTGGAATAGGAATCGTTCCTGGAATACCTTTACAAGCCGTATGGCTTGTTGGGAAAATATATGGATTTTCATGACTTCCTATTACCCCAGGAGCGGGTTTAAAAATGATAGGAGCGATGGTATCTAATATTTCGATTAATTGCGTGTCCGCCGGTGTGACAGATTGCTCATTCTCACAGAAATTCCGTAAAGACCAATATCGAACAATCTTGATCGCCTTCCCACAGTTAGGGATGGTATCATCTCGATAGAACACATCCAAAAAACAAGTCTCTCCACCATCCGTTATTAATTGGATATCGGGTATGCCATCGTCATTGGTATCCAAGTGAGGCCAGCCCGTATTCTCTGGAAAAGGATCTACACCACAACTTATCATCGTATCTTTAGGAGCATATAAATTCTCGGCAGTCGGTCTGCGAATGAGTAATTTCTGAATAGCTTCAGAAGTATTACCACACTGATCAGAAGCGATCCATTTTACATAAAAGAATTTATTCGTATCACAGGCTTGCAGTTCTATATCTGGAACTGTTGCAATCAGCGTATCCAATTCACAATTATCAAATATAGCTGGCTGTACCAAATGATCGGCGGTAATCTGAATATCTTGACATCCTACAAAGGTGTCTATTTTAGTAAGGGTATCATTCAATATATTTACAAAGACAGGTTTGATACCATCTACCAAATTAACAGTCACTTTACAGGAATCTCGATACTGAATAGAATCCGCTCTTCCTAAAGAACAGTCCAAGTTTTTTACTTCGATTACCCTTGTGACATATACATCATATAAACCATTACAAACAACGTTTCCTCCTTCCTTCGCATTGAGAAGCGGTGGGTGGGTGGAAGTGCCTGATACCCTACCCGTATCTGTTTCTACATGTAGGACAAAAAATTGCTTAATGGAGTCATTTTCAAATGGCGCACAATTGCCAAAATTTTCTAGCAAATCATCAGGCCGCAAAAAAGACTTACATCCTTGTCCAATCGCAGCTACAATGGTATCGTTACAGACAAAGGAAGGCGTACTAATAGTTAGGAAGCAACCTGCTGTGATCGTGGTATCTTTAAGTAATGAAAATTTCACATCATAAATACCATAAGGCAAAGTAACTCGCTTAATGGAGTCCATCCGCAAAGTATCTCTTGATTTACAAAAGACCGTATCTAAATCATTTAAAAAATATTCAACGATCACACTATCATTTGAAACAGTGCAAACGCCTTGCTGCCCAAATTTAATTGTTGGCACTTTAATATCCGCTGTACCCAATAAGGTATTACAATCTGCCTGAGCGAAAATATTATTTGTTTTATCAAAGGTAGTGGTAGAGTCTTGTAAGCAACTTACAAAGCCACTCCACCCTGTACCAGCTTTTGTGTCTCCATTGGTTTTGAATTGGAGGGTAATACATCCTGAAGGATTTAGACTAGGATCACAATTAGAATTCAGCCATCCCCCATTTACTTGAGAGACACCTGTACTACTTGCCTTATCTATGAGTGGGGCTAAAGTATCATGGCCATCATAGACATAAAGTGTATCTCCAACGGATAAATCAAACTCCGCGAAGGTCAATAATAACCTACGTCCATTAGTAGGTGGACACACGGTCATTACATTATTTCGACTGCTGTCTATCTGATCTTTGTAAACAGGTCCTAAGGCAATTTCATCGCTTTCGATAATAAAAATATCATCACAATTGGGTAAGCGAACATCTAAAGTATCCTTGCGTCCGCTAGGGAGCGTATAGGTGAGGGTGTCCGTCATAAAAAATGCAGTGGTAGTAGTTACCTCTTGCGCTTCTAATAAAGAAGCAACTGCCTGCTGCTGCAAAGTTGGGCTTGAAGTACCCACCTTACTTTCACTAAGTAACAGCATCCAGGATGCGGTTGTCACTGCTACAAATAAACTTACATAGGTAAGGATTCTCATAGGTATTCCTTTTAATGTTTGGATAGTTAGTGAGCCTATTTCTTCTAAAGAAGAAGAGCTCACAATCGTAAGAATCTATTTTACTGAGGAGTCAGGAGTCAGGAGCCAAGCGTCAGAATAATTTATATATCTGATACGGATACCTAATAGCTGATACCTAATAAAAAGGAGTAGCAAATGCCCACTAAAGAACATCTTTATGGCATTCACTACTGCCTTAAAAGATTGAAAAAAAAGGTTTGGTTGGTAAGAATTGTGGTGTAAGAATCGAAGGTTTACTTAAATCGGTTATAATAACAGGATACTCAAAAGAGTATCCATTGGGTCAAACTTCTGAACTAATTTTGAATGTTTAATTTTGAATTTAGAATGTGCTATTGGGCTCATTCAACATTCATTTATTCAACATTCATGAGGGTGTGTAATATTGGTTAGAATAGTAATAGTATGTTAGCTCTTTTAGTAAAGAGAAGCACTCGATTTTTTCCAGCTTCAATGGAATTCAAAAGAATTATAATTGGCAATTGCCAATTACGCTTATGGTTTTTGCAATACTATATTAGGTAGGGAAATTATACAGGAATTGAAGGAACCATTTTTAAAATGGAGTCAGCTTCAATAGGTGTATCAGGAATAATTTAGATAAGGAAAATAAGGAAAGTGAGTGGGCTCTTTACTATGCCCTTTGTATTTTCTTTGTTTGATGGGGTTTATGCCCAATGGCATACATTGTAAAAATGTGTTAATCATGGGATACTTAATCGGTTGCGATGAGAGTGCCCATTTTTTTGTAAATATTGATTACTAATTATTGATTATTGACAAAGCATAGGTATATGCTTAATTGGAAATAATTAATAATCAGTAATTGATAATCAAACTGGGTGTCCTATCCTCTCATCGAGTTTCTCATAGGATATTTTTATAATGTCAAAATCTATTCCAAAAAAAATTTATATAAAATATTTTTAATATTGAATCGTAGATTTCACAGATTTAGAATTGATTTCGCGGATTAGATTTATAAGATTATTGGATTATTACAGATCTAAATTATTAGGGCGCTGCCCATAGCCGTCAAGCTAACTTGTAGTTTGAGATGGTTGGCGCTTTGAAAACGCCCGTCATCTCTAGATTTGAAGACAAGATGTCAGACACTTTCAAAGTGGCTGCCATCTATAAATCACTGATAGTCAACATATTTTCAGCATCCTTAAGTAGTGTGACATTATTAATTATTGATTATTAATTATTTTCCAGACGCTACTGAACACGCCTAATTAGCTAATAATCAGTAATTAATAATCAATCAACTGAAAAGCAAAGTTGTTAACTTATTTTTGTCAGACTA
>CALJIQ010000145.1 GCA_937973995.1 uncultured Saprospiraceae bacterium | reverse complement strand
CTTTGAAAAAATTAGTTTACTTAGCTCGCTAAACGCACTAATTTTTTCTTCCTCAGAACCGCAAACTATTGATCTTCAACTCGAAATAAATTTTAGACATACTCTTAGTCGCCGAGCAACCTTTTGCCAGATTTGCTTTTAATTACCAAAAACAGTAGGTAGAACGGGAAATGAAATGTCCAGCTCTATAAAAAAAGAACATTGACTACTATTACCGTTTTCATCTATTGCAGTAAGTATTATTTCATGTACCCCCGTATCTTCTATAATGGTGCTAGGGGGTGGATTTTGTAAAATGGTAATAGCAGCATTATTACTACAATTATCAGAGACACTCAGATCGGTAAAAAAATCGGGAAGCACATACTCACATCCATTTACTAGACTCATCTGATTATCAGGGCATACCAACAACGGAGGTAGTTCATCTTTTAATTGAATCTGAAAAGTGCAACTTTCACTATTACCACTTTCATCTTCGGTGGTAAGGGTAATCGTATGTATCGTATTAGCTCCCGTAAAAACTGTTCCTGCTGTAGGCGTTTGGGTAGTCAATAGATTATTTGGAGTTGTACAGTTATCGCTTGTCACGATTGCATCCGTATAATTTGGCACTGCTCCTAAACAGTTTTCATCCATTAGTATGTTTTGATTTACTGGACAAATAATAGTAGGAACTAAAGTATCTACTAAAAGAATAGAAAAATCACAACTAGTAGTAGCACTTCCGTCATCTGCCGTTAAAGTAATGATCTGAGTTGTTACTGCACCAGAAAGTATTATACCGGGTTTAGGATTTTGGGTAATAGTAATACTCGAAGCAACGGTACAGTCATCACTAACAGTAGCCGCAGTAGTATAATTGGGCAAGAGTACCTCGCAATCTTCATTCACAAAAACAGTCACGTCTGATGGGCAATTAAGACTAGGAGGTGCGCTATCTTGAATCATCACTTCAAAGGTGCATTGCGTAGTATTGCCACTTTCATCCGTCGCAGTAATAACAATGGTATGGGTCATCCCTCCACTTAAAATCGTAGCTGGTCCAGGAGATTGGGTAATGGTAATATTATTTGAAGTGCTGCAGTTATCGCTTGCCGTTGCCGCCTCTGTATAATTTGGTAAAATCACTTCACAATTGGCATTAGCCGAAAGCGTAACGTCTAGTGGACAATTTATGACGGGGGCTAAGGTATCGGTTAGCGTAATATCAAAAGAACAAGAATTAGATTTGCCTGCACCATTATCAGCAGTTAAGGTGATGGTCTGCATACTCCCGATACCTGATAATAAAGTCCCAATAACTGGTACTTGGGTAACGGTAAAATCAGTAGCAGGAAAACAGCGACTAGTAACAATAGCCGCATCGGTGTAGTCTGGAATGGTCGCTTCACAGTTTACGTCTATGGGTAAGGACTGATCGCTTGGACAGGTGATAGAGGGATCGATGCCATCTTCCAATTCTATCGTGAATTGACATTGACTCGTATTACCGTTTCCATCCTCTCCAGTAATGGTTACTACTTGCATCGTACCATCGCCCATTAAGGTAGTTGTTGGCGGTGGATTTTGGCTAAGGGTAATGCCTGCATCTGCTGTACAATTGTCGTCCACTGCCACTACTCCTGTATAATCTGCCAAGCTCACTTGACACATAGGATCTACACTAATCAGCTGATCACTCGGACAGATTAAAGTAGGTGGAAGGGTATCTCTCAAATAAATAGACGTCGTACAACGACTCAGATTCCCACTTTCATCTGCAGCGGTAAGGATTACATCCTGCACAGTTCCATGTCCGCTTATCGTGATACCCGCTACTGGATTTTGGGTGCTTATTATATCTGCTACTGCAGAGCAATTATCCATTACCGTTGTGGTAAGGGTAAAGTCAGGAATACTGGCTTGGCATAAAGTATTAACCATTAAAGTATCATTCGCCGCACAGAGAATACTTGGACGAGTAGTATCCACCACTGTTATCATAAAACTACAAGCCATCGTATTTCCATTTCCATCATTGGCAATTATGGTGATCGTTTGTTGAGTACCAACACTACTTAGCGTAGTGCCAGCACTCGGACTTTGGTTTAGAGTTATAGAGGTGGATGCCGTACAGTTATCGCTAACTAAAGCATCTCCTGTATAATCTGGAATAGTAGCTGTGCAAGTTGCGTCAGCTATTATATTTTGATTAGCGGGACAAGTCACACTGGGTGGACTGGTATCCTCTAGATTTATTTGAAAGGTACATTGGGAGGAATTGGAATTTTCATCCGTTGCAGTAATGGTAATTAGTTGGACAGTTCCATCTCCTGATAAGATAGTCCCTACACTTGGCGTTTGCGTAACGATCAGGTCGCCTAAGGAAGTACAGTTATCAGAAATCGTTGCCATAGAACGATAATCTGGTACACTAATCCTACAATTTTCTTCTACTGTTTCTACTTGATTAAAAGGACAACTTAGATTAGGAGCCGTAGTATCATTTAAGGTGATTTGAAAAAAGCATTGCTCCGAATTACCGCTTGCGTCCATCGCCGTAATAGCAATCAACTGTGTAAATCCACCTCCATTAATAGTAGTCCCCACAGTAGGAAATTGCGAAAAAGTAATAGCATTAGCAGCCGTACAATTATCTGTAACAGTCGCATCATTTGTATAGTCTGGCAGTACAAAATCACAGGAATTATCTACTACCACATTCGCATTGGCAGGGCAAGTAATTTGAGGATCCGTATTATCTTCCACTATTACCTGAAAGGTACAAGTACCAACATTCCCTGATATATCTGTTCCACTAATAGTAACCACCGTTGTACCTACTGTTAAGATCGTACCCGATGCTGGACTTTGAGAAATACTGATTGCAGAAGTAGCCGTACAATTATCCGTCGCAGAAGTACTACTTCGATAATCGCCTGCTATTGTTTCGCAATTATTATCCACAAATACATCTCTATTTCCGGGGCAACTTAAACTAGGAGGTACATCATCCACCGTGGTTATTAAAATGGTATCATTACAGGGCGCCAGTACATAAAAAACGGTATCCACATCAGGAGTGGAACTATTATTCGTCC
Source organism: uncultured Saprospiraceae bacterium (assembly GCA_937973995.1). GTDB lineage: Bacteria > Bacteroidota > Bacteroidia > Chitinophagales > Saprospiraceae > JAFMDF01. The sequence continues at coordinate 3,029 of CALJIQ010000145.1, read as the reverse complement.
CCAAGGTCACATTTCCAGCTGCATCTATAGTGGACCCAATAGAGCTAATAATACCCCAAGTTCCACCTACTAAATCGGTGGTCATTTGTGCAAGCATATCTCCTGAACAACCTTTAGTATCAGGTGCTGTAATATTCGGTTCATCCGCTAAGCCATCTCCATCATTATCTTTGTTGTCTCCACAAACTTCTATACAAACTATAGTTAAGGCAGAATCTAAATTATTGGTAAAATCACACTCTGCCGTGCCTGTTACTGGAAAATCCATTTCTAAATTATAAGGTAAGCTATTCATCACAAATCCTGTATCATTAACAACCGCATAAATATTAATGGGCGTTAACAGCGGACTGATGTCTAAGCCAAAAGAAAAGGTGTCCATGCTATCTATATCAATCGTATTGGGAACTGTACTTGTTCCAAGAAGAGTCGCCATTGTGGTGGTGGGATTACTCGTATAATAAGCTATGGGTGTACCTGCGGGGATGGGCGCATCCCCTAAATTTTCTACTTTCATTTCCACCTCCAATACAGTCGGACAATTATCTGTACCGACTCCCAAAATATCTAAGGTAGCATCCGCCGCTGCAAAGGCTGGCGTACTTCCCGTACTAAGAATACTAGTTTGTGCCAAGAAGGTATTAAAAGCACCACCGAGTCCTTTATTGAGCATGTCTTGTTGCACGATAGGGACTGTTAGATCATCATTGATATTTGTGTTGAAATACCCATGTTGATTCCAAACGGGTCGAGCCGATACCCAGGGAAAACTTTTGGAACGATATACTTGAACATAGTCATTCCCACTAAAGCCAGGTCCATTGCCATCTTGAGCCGTTAGTACAATCTCAGCTGCTCCATCCGCATTTACATCTGCTACTAAAGGATATTCCGATCTGGTGCCTGCCTCTGCGGGTATTTTGATTATTTCCGCTCCCGTCTCTGCATTTAAAACAAAGAGGTGACCTTCTTCGCTATACACCACTTCTTTCATCCCATCTCCTTCAAAGTCAAAAAGCGAACTTCCCGTTCTTTGAGAACCATCATCCAATCCTGTTGTTCGCCATTTTTCTACTAAGGTATTCGTGGCGGCATCATATTCAATGACCACATATTGATTCGCCCCTGCTGTACCCATTTCCACCATTCCATCGCCATCAAAATCTCCAATATTTATTCTTCCACCCCCAGAGGTGCTGGGTATAAAATAGGAAGTCCCTATTTGTGTCTGGGTTCGAGGATTCCAAACATAAATCTTTCCTGCGTCCATCACAACTACATCAATCAAGCAATCTCCATCAATATCCGCGATACTGGTAAACCCATCGGTCAATCCATTTGAGGTAATTTCGGAGACTACTGTTAGTGTACCATTATCCATCGTTCCATCACCCAATTCAACCGTATATACATTATTACCAGCAATTAATTCTAAGCCATCTGCTTCCGCTCCAAACACCCCTCCCCCTGGTTTAGGGTCGCCTGCTTGAAAAACATCATAGGCGATTACTTTACTATCACTATTCGTGTTATAATTTCCTCTACTTCCTGTCCCCACTGCCAAGCGTGTACCAGTTAGACTATCATAAATTTTACTACCTGCATATACTTCTGGAATACCATCTGCATTAAAATCTGCTATGTGGGGCGTAGAAAAATTATTCACTTCAATACCATCCACCGTTCTCCAAAGAGCGGTATCGGTCCCACACTCAAAGCGAGCCAAATTATTTCCGTTTTCAAAAAGGAATATATCTCCCAAGCCATTTAAATCTACATCTGCAATAGCTACTTGGGCGAAGGGGGAATTATTTTCTGTAACAATAGATTGTTTAATACTACAATCTTCTCCATTAAAAATTTGAATACGTCCAGGACTAGGATCATTGGCCACCATTTCGGGAATACCATCTCCATCGACATCTCCTACATATACGGCACTTCGTTGATCTATTGGATACAGGGAATCATTCGTTTGGCAAACAAATTCTAATTCAAAGGCAGGAGCAATTTCTGGCTCAAAAGTACAAGTACTAGCTGAAGCACCATAGTAAAACCCTTCACAAGCCAGTGTAGCAAAGCAATCATCATCAAAACAATCTATTAACCCATCTCCATCATCGTCAATTCCATTATCGCAAATTTCCATAAAAGGGGTGACGGCAATGGTAGCAGCGTTTGCTTGATGCCCCAAAAGCAATACGTAAAAAAGTAATAATATGTAAATAGATCGGACTGTCATCACTCTACACTATTATTTATCATTCTGCAATTAATAGATAACACTCATATCCTATTGCCATAAAAAAACAAAATAAAATTATATTCATCAGGATACTTTTTTAACGGGTTAAATTTGTTTTCAACGTCATAAGTATAACTGCTGGTCTCTACTTCAAAACCACTTTTGTTAGACATACTCTTAGCTTCATTATACTGCGGACAGAATAAATTACCGAAAATGTTAAAGCTGTTTACTCGTTTAACGGTTTATTTATTTTCATTTAGAACTAGTGCTACTTAGTACAGTGTAATCTAAATTTTCTTATACTTTGCTCGGCGCCTGCGGCGCCTCGCAACAGAGGGGATTTGGGGGAGACGATTCTGCAAAGCTGCCGTGGCAGCTTTGCAGAATCGTCTCCCCCAAGCCCCTTGGAAAACATAATAAAACTTAATTTACAATGTACTTAGCAACAAGCCATTCCTTTTAGCCAATCTTATATCTATATTATTTCGGTTACAATTGAGTAGCTCTTATCAGGTAAGAGGGAGTGATTTTGTGAACCTTTATGGGTTAGAATAAAGAACAAATTTAGGCTAAATGATTAGATTTTGCTTCCAAAATTGATAGGTGTTAGTGACATCAAATGATGCTATATAGTAGATTCTTTCTATTTATAGTGCTATCTTTTTTAGTTTAATGAATTTCTTTGGCGGTGTTTTTTAAATTTATTTGTGACTGTTTTGCGGTAACTCCAAATAACCCTGCTTCAATTGGCATCATATTTGATTTTTTATTAATATTAAAT
>CALJIQ010000144.1 GCA_937973995.1 uncultured Saprospiraceae bacterium | reverse complement strand
TGCCAATCCAATTAAATAGGGTAAATAATCTCGCCAATTCGCTTCCTCTCGAATGATATCTTTAATCGGGGCTAGTTGTAAGCTATCGGCTAATTGCACCGTACCGACATTCATCGGAATACGTCTAGTAACAGCGGTATTTGCTTCCCCATTTTCTATATAGCTAATCGGGATTTCTGGTATCCAATAATAGCCCGAATCAAATATGGTAAAGGTGAGGTCTTTCCTCAATACCCACTCATTGCCTTGCTGTAAAGTATCCCAAGCACCTTCTTGTATAACTTCGATCTCTTCTTCTTTTTCAAATACACTTAAATCCACTCCTTTGACACTAATACTTGGTGCATGATTAGCAAATAGATGCAACTTCAAATGATCTCCGATAAGCATATTGGTACTATCTACTTCTGCGGAAACGGTAATTTGAGCAAGCGAAGGAAAAGATAAATAGAGCAATAGCGCATATAGTAGAATCGATCTCTTCAACATCGGGTAGTTTGTTTTTACTTTGGTGCTTTGACAAATCCCGTGATACCTTCCCTGAAATGGACATCGAGTCCATTTCAGGAAAACAAGGGTTTCTAACGGGGCAGGTCAGGCAAAGCCTGACCTGCCCCTTTAGAAACCCTTGTGCAAATCAGATTGGCTCGATGCCAATCTGATTTGCTAATTGCCTTCATTTCACGAAATTTGTCAAAGAACCTTTTTTTGCTTTACAAAAATACGAAATTGGAGGGATTATCAGTCATTACCCTTACCATAAACAACAGCCCGATCACTCTCAAAAAATAAGTGTCGAGCCATCTGTCCGTCGAAAGCTAGATAAGAATTGTGGAATAACCAATCGCCTAAATTAATATAATGGCTTTTTCCATTGGGTAATAACTGATGAATAGGTAAGTGTCGATGTCCGAAAATAAAATAGTCCGCCTCAATTTCTTGAGATTTTTGGGTGGCATATTGGTATAGCCACTCTTTTTTTATATGGGTAAAAGTAGGTGGTTGTGGTTGTTCTCCTTTACTAGCCAAAATCCATTTTTCCGCTAGCCAAAGGCCAAAATTGGGATGTAATCGAGCAAATAGCCATTGACAGAGCGGATTGGCGAATATTTTTTTCAACCGTTTATAACCATAATCTGCTGGTCCTTTCCCATCTCCATGTCCGATAAAAAAGGTTTTGCCTTTGATGTTTATCACTTGTGATTCCCGATAGATCGGTATATCAAATTCCTTTTCAAAATAATCAAACATCCACATGTCATGATTCCCAATAAAAAAATAAATAGGAACACCTCGATCTCTTAACTCCGCTAACTTTCCCAAAAACCGAACATAGCCTTTGGGCACCACTCGTTTATAATCAAACCAAAAAAATAAATCTCCCAACAAATAAATCGCTTCCGCATCTTCTTTGATTTGGTCCAACCACCGCACCAACTGCCGCTCTCGCTCTCGGCTAGTTCGATCAGCATTGATACCCAAATGGAAGTCTGAAGCGAAGTATATCATGTTGAGTTATGGTTTGATGGCTTGATGGCTTATGTCACGTTAACCATCAAGCCATCTAACAATCTTATAACTGTTCTGGCCCCTCCCCTACCCAATCAGAAATCCAAAGTCCTTCTTCACATAATGGAACGAGTTCTCCTTCAATAAAAGGGCGTACTTCATGGATGACGCTTTCTGGATAGAGGACATGTAAATTCGGTCCCGCATCTAAGCTAAAGAAAATAGGGTTGCCAGTATCTTGGCGATAAGTTCTTAGTTTGTTAATCATTTGGAGGGTATTGGGTTGTAGTAATAAATACGATGGTTGAGAGGTCATCATCAAAGCGTGTAGGGTGAGTGCTTCATCTTCTGCTATTTGTCCAAAGGTATTGACGTCTCCTTCTTTTAAAGCGACCATCAATTGTTGTAATCGATCGTTGGCTTGTTGGTAGCGTGGGGCAGCGTAGCTGTTATTTTCCATTAAAGCATGACCTGCTCGACTCGATACACTTTTCTCAGCTTGACTGACAATTAAAATATCATCGTGAAAATTGTGGAAAACTTCGTGGATATTTTCTTCCTGCGGTATGGCGTATAAATTAGAAGACCCTCCCGCTTGTTCTGTTTCTCCCCACAATGCCATTTTGGAATAAATAGACCGACAAGCACTACCGGAACCTAATCGGGCTAAGTAAGATGCCTTTTGATCAAATTCGGTATCCTCTTGTAAACTCTTAAATAATTCATCTTCTAAAGAACAAAGACACAATGCCAAGGCACTCATACTAGAAGCAGAAGAAGCAATCCCCGATGAATGTGGAAAGGAATTACCCGATTGGATAGTCAAATCTAGCTGATTCAAAAAAGGGAGAATGGGCAGTAAACTTTCCAGATAGGTGACTATCTTTTGTTTGAATGCCTCATTCGGTTCTCCATGAAAGGAAAACTCCAAACTAATTCCCTCTTCCTTCGACTCTTTAGGTTTATAAGCAAGAATGGTTTGCGTAAAGGCATTTTCAAGCGTCAAACTAATAGACGGATTTTGAGGTAGTTGCACCCCATGCTTCCCCCAATATTTTATAATGGCTAAGTTGGACGGACTTTTCCAATTGAATTGACCAGGTGCTATGTCGTCGCTGTGTAGGACTAAGGATGGATTGGCGTACATTATTAGGCGTTATGGTGTTATGGCACTATGGTGTTGTGGCCATAATGCCACAATACCTATTTTTTCGTAAAATTAGCGATTAAGGAATAAAAATAAACTGAAATATTTAACATCTAGTTTTCAACACTTATTTTCTTCTAATCGTATAAATAGGTGATTCTAAATCAGTAATACACTACTATGAAACCACTAAACATTTTGTGGCTATGTTTAGCCATCTTTTTCCTACCCAGTTGTAATAAAAGTTCCAATATAGAACCAGAAGTACTAGACCCTGATTGTTGGCGACGCCAAGATGGGAACATTGTTTTCACTCAATTATCGGAAACGCAGATTACACTTCCTTCCAAAATTTCTATTTTCTTTAAACTAGAAGATAAATCAGGCAAGCCCATTGCCAGATTGACGGAAGAAAATTTTAATATCTATGAGCAAACAACTAGTAATGCTTGCTTGCAACCCATTTCTGTATTTGAGGCACAACGATCAGTGAGTCCGCTGCGAAGAGAGTTCTCCCATACTACGCTTATCTTATTAGATTTGAGTGGTAGTGTATTAACCAACTTTAGTGAGGAACTAAAAGAAGCGACTAAGTCCTTGGTCAATGAAATCGATCCTAGTCCAGTAACTGCTACCCACAATATTGGCATTTATTGGTTTGATGGTTCTTCTAGCATCCATCAACTGATTGCCCCTTCTTTTGATAAAGACTTGATTGTAGGAGCCATTGACCAAATCTCAGGTTCTTTGAGTCAGGATAATTCTACCAATTTATATGGGGCTGTTAACGAAATAACTAACCAAGCAAACGAACTCTTAGCTAATAATGAAGGCATATCAGGCGTATCCATTTTGCTATTTACCGATGGAAAAGATCGAGCAAATCGAATTTCCAAACAGGAAGCATATCAGGCAGTGGATAATAGTAGTCGAGCGGTCAGTTTCTTTACCGTAGGCTTAGGGGAGGAAATCAATGAAGACGATTTGAAAAAATTCGGAAAAGACAAATTTGTAGGTATTCAAGCAGTGAGTGATTTAGTGAACACCTTTACGGCAATTGCTCAATCCGTAGAAGATGAATCCAATAGCTACTACTTTTTTGAATATTGTAGCCCTATCCGCAGTGGTACGGATAATACTTTAATTATTGAAGCAGTGCAAGAGGATAGGAAAGGCTTTTTAGAAAACACTTTTAATGCAGAAGGCTTTGGCGGAGGCTGCAAGATATAGGTACTCGTCTACCGTACTTCGCTACTTATCGAAAAAAAGGGTGATTTTTGATGATTGCATGCAATTTCGTGTAAACCATATTAGTTCACATAAGTAGAGTCACATTAGGACACAATAGCTCCTTCTTTGTGAACTTATGTGAAATAACTAATATGCCCTAATGTGGTTAAAAAACAAAAATCATCAAATATGAAAATCAACTTTTTTTTATTTTTATTAAGCGTATTTCTACTAGTAAATTGTGGAGATATGGCTACGGAAGAGCAGAAGAAAGCTAGTGCTGACAAAGAATTCAAAGAAAATATCAACGAAGCCAAAGAGGACTTAGGAGGGGCTATTGGGAATTTAGGGGAAGCTATTTCTAGTTTAAAGAAAAAGCATAACATAGAAGAAAAAGAACCCGTCAGTTTCAGAGAAATGAAAAAGATTTTACCCGATGACTTAGGCGGTATGGAACAAACCGATAACGAAGGGCAAACAAGTGGTATTATGGGATTCAAATTTTCCACTGCAAAAGCAGTCTATGAAGCAGATAAAGCTAAGTTAGAAGTGAAAATCATTGACATCGCAGGTATCGGAAAACTAGCTTCTAAAATGGCAGATTGGTCCACGTTGGATATTGATAAAGAATCTAAAAATGGCTACGAAAGAACGACTACGATTGATGGGCATAAGGCATACGAAAAATACGACGCTCGTCGTCAAAAAGGAAAAGTAGCTATGATTATTGACGATCGTTTTATCGTAGATATTGAAGGACGAAATGTAACGGAAGATCAATTGCGAGATGCTATTGAGGATATTGATGTTCGGAAGTTGAAGCGTTTGGTTGATTGAGGGGAGTGAGCGGATGAGCGGGTTGCGGGTGAACGAGTTGCGGGTTATGGGTTGAGTCAGCGG
>CALJIQ010000143.1 GCA_937973995.1 uncultured Saprospiraceae bacterium | reverse complement strand
TAAAAAGTCTGTTTTAATGAAATATCGAAATAATTACATTAAATGTTTTTTTGTAAAATTTTGATTTTCAGCAAAATATAGATATGCCAAATTTTAAAAATTTGGCATATCTCGCTCAAAATGACTTTTTAGAGTAGGCTCAACAGATAAACCAATAAACATTTAGTTCACTTTCACAATTTTATCCCACTTACAGTATACCATTGATGTTCGACAAAAGTCAACAGGCATTTACCTATTGAAGGTCCAGCTAAAAAAGTAGAAGCCGACAACTAAAGTGTTGATAGTTGTTCTCGCATATTTGTAATGCCCAGTGTATTAGTTGCTACCAGATCAACAAATTCTAGGCAATTGAGTACCCGCCAGCATGTTAACGACTCGCTTACCACCGATCCCACTAGTTAAAACCACTTGTCGAGGATGTACAGTGGTTATATTTCCAATAATTGAGGCATTGCTACAATGTGGTAGAGCTCTTATCTTTTCAACAACCGCCTCTCCAATTGAGGCATCTACAATAGCCAAAAATATTCCTTCATTGGCGACATATAAAGGATCTAATCCTAATATTTCACACGCCCCATTTACTTGATCGTCAATGGGAATAGCCGTTTGTAATATGTCAATTCCTAATCCACTATCTCTGGCTATTTCTGTTAGCACGGTCCCTACTCCACCTCGTGTTGGGTCTCTCAGTAAATGAATCTCCTCTCCAAACTCATCTAGTAATTCTTTAATAACATGATTTAAATTCCGAGTATCGCTCTCGACCGTCGTTTCAAATTCTAATCCTTCTCGGACAGACATAATGGCAATGCCGTGCGTGGCTATATTATTACTAACAATTATTTGATCTCCTGCTTTGATATTCGAAGTTCCAATATTGGCTTTCTCGTGAAGTTGACCTACTCCTGTTGTATTTATAAAAATTTTATCTCCTTTACCTCTTTCGACTACCTTTGTATCCCCTGTAACTACTTGCACTCTAGATTGTTCACAGGCGTATTTTATAGCCACCAATATATCCCAAAACTCGGTCATGGTTAAGCCTTCTTCAATAATAAAACTCAGGGAGAGATATTGAGGTATGGCGCCACACATAGCTAGGTCATTCACGGTTCCATTCACTGCTAATTCGCCGATATTTCCACCAGGAAAAAAGATGGGAGAGATCACAAAACTATCTGTGGTAAAAGCCGTTTTTTCGGAAAGATTTAAGATAGCTCCATCATGTCTTTTGTCTAAGTGTTCATTTTGTAATAAATCAAATACACCGCTGTCCAATAATCTATTGGTTAGTAAGCCTCCACTGCCATGCCCTAAGGTGATGATGTCAAAGTCCAATTTTGGCATAGGACAGTTGAGTTGCATTCTCAATTTTTTGTTCATTGTTGGATGCTGTGTTTTGTGTGTAGAAGTAGCAGAGTTATGAGAATTAAAATGAGTGTAAAACAATCTGGGGTCATCAAACTGCCTCCAAATCTTGAATCGCCTGATGAAAATGATAATACGCCGCACAAGCCCCTTCCGAACTAACCATCGGCGCACCCAAAGGCTTTTCGGGCGTACACTTTTTACCAAACTGAGGACATTCCTGTGGCTTTTTAATTCCTTTTAATACTAACCCAGCAATACATTCCTCACTCTCTTTTGCAATAGGGATAGCTACTTCAAATTTTAAATTAGCATCATACGTTCTATAATCGAGACGGAGTTCGTAGCCACTTAAAGGTATCGTTCCTATTCCTCGCCATTCTCTATTCACAATTTCAAAAACTTCTTCAATGGCTTTAATAGCACGAGGATTGCCCTTAGCTTGCACGACTCTACTATATTGATTTTCTAATTTTGCTTCGCCCTTTTCTAACTGTTGTACAGTCATTAAAATTCCTTGCAATAAATCTACTGGCTCAAAGCCTGTTACAACCATTGGAATATTATATCTGTCCACCAAAGGATAATAGTCTCCAATCCCCATAATGGTACACACATGCCCTGCTGCCAAAAATGCTTGGATATTGCTTTCTTCATCTTCCATCACTGCTTCAATGGCTGGCGGCACTAATACATGAGAAGTCAAAATGGAATAATTCGTAACCCCTAATTGTTTTGCTTGAATAACAGAGAGAGCGTTCGCAGGAGCGGTCGTTTCAAAGCCTACTGCAAAAAATACCACTTCTCTTTCTGGTTGTTCTTGAGCTAGTTTGACCGCCTCTAAAGGAGAGTATAAAATTCGAATATCTGCGCCATTTGCTTTGGCTTGAAGTAAACTTTTTTTCGATCCTGGTACTCTTAGCATATCTCCGAAAGAACAAAGGATGACTCCTTTTTGTTCAGCTAAATACACTGCTTTGTCAATCATATTTAAGGGAGTTACACAGACTGGACAGCCCGGACCATGTATCATCTCTACTTCTTTGGGCAATAAATTTAAGATGCCGTTTTTGACCAAGCTGTGGGTTTGTCCACCGCATACCTCCATTATTTTCCAAGGTTGGGTTACTGTTTTTTTTATTTGGGTTAAGTGTTGGTGTACTAGCTCTGGGGTTCTGTATTCTGATAGGTATTTCATGTTTTTATAAGTTACTTTCCCATAGGCTTTCTGTTAACTATGCGGAATATTTTTTCACGCAGAGTTCGCAGAGCCCGCAGAGAATTATAAATTATTTACAATTCGATGAAAATGATCTTTCACTAAATTCTATCCGATTTTCCAATACTGTTTATTTGTTGAATTGTTGAACTGTTTATCCAAGTATAGTTTGTAAACGAATAAACAGTGAGTCCACTCTAAAAAGTCTGTTTTAATGAAATATCGGAATAATTACATTAAATGTTTTTTTGTAAAATTTTGATTTTCAGCAAAATATAGATATGCCAAATTTTAAAAATTTGGCATATCTCGCTCAAAATGACTTTTTAGAGTGGACTCAACAATAGAACAATGAAACAATAGAACAATGAGACAATAGAACAATGAAACAATAGAACAATAGAACAATGAAACAATAGAACAATGAAACAATAGAACAATTTATTCTCTCAACTGCTTAATCTTAATATGAAAAGCAGCAAACAACAACGTCATAAAGGGGCTAACATAATTAAAGATAGCATAGATAAAGTACTCATAAACAGAGACGCCTAACACGCCCGATTGATAGGCTCCACAAGTATTCCAAGGAATTAAAACGGAGGTTACAGTACCAGAATCCTCTAACGTTCTACTCAAATTTTCGGGAGCTAAGCCTCGATCTTCGTAGGCTTTAGAAAACATTTTACCAGGAACTACCAAGGCTAAATATTGATCAGAAGCAGTCAAATTAATTGCTAAGCAACTAGCAACAGTACTAGCGAATAAGGTGAAAGTAGTAGTGGCTAAAGACAATAAGGCATTGCTAATTCTTTGTAAGGCACCAATCGCATCCATCACTCCACCAAATACCAAGGCACACATTACCAACCAAATGGTACTTAGCATACCGCTCATACCACCTGCGGAAAATAGATCATTTAATTCTGCATTGCTGGTTTCAACAGCTGTATCTACGGTCAAAGCTGTTAATACACTTTTGTAAGCAGAAGTGAAATCTAGTGCTTCCACACCAGCAATTTTTGCCATGATATGAGGCTGGAAAATTAGTGCGAAAATACCTCCTAAAACACTCCCGATCATCAAAGCGATCAGTGGTTTTGTTTTAAAAATAATTAAAGCAATAACGGTAAGTGGAACGAGCATTAACCAACCGCTGATATTAAAAGAAGCATTAATGGCAACTAGTATTTCTTCTGTATCTGCTGAGCCTGACGTATCCTGTGCCAACCCAATAAAAGTAAAGGCGATTAAGGCGACGGTAATGGAAGGTACCGTAGTGTAAGCCATGTAACGGATATGCGTAAATAACTCACTGCCTGCCATAGCGGGGGCTAGGTTGGTCGTATCAGAAAGAGGGGACATTTTATCTCCAAAATAGGCACCCGAAATAACTGCACCAGCTACCATTCCCAAGGGCATCCCTATCGCTTTTCCAATGCCAATTAAGGCAATGCCTACCGTAGCCGTGGTGGACCAAGAACTGCCCGTGGCTAAAGAGATAATCGCACAAATTACCACAGAAGCAGGTAGAAAAATAGAAGGGTTTAATATTTTTAATCCAGCATATATCAGTGTTGGAATAATACCACTCACTAACCAAGTACCTGCTAAAGCACCCACAAATAATAATATCAAAATCGCACCCGTAGTGGATTTAAAATTATTACCAATTTCCTCTATCATGGTGTCATATTTCACCCCATTAAGGAAGCCTACAATAGCGGCTACTGCTGCTCCTAATAACAAAACAAACTGATTAGAACCACTCAAAGCATCATCTCCAAAGACAAATACATTAAAAGCTAATAGAATGACTAAAGCTAGGATGGGAATGAGCGCTTCCCATAGACTTAATTCTTTGTTGGTAATGATCTTGTTTTCTTCCATAGATAAATAAATAGATAAAAGCAGTAAGGTAGGAAGGAAAACAGAGAATTTGTATAAAAACAAGATAAAAAAGGAAGCTATTGTTACCATTGTACCAAACCACCTGTATCCAACAACTATAGCAGCTAGTATCAGTTACTAAACAGACAATTCAAGGATTCCTAGCCTAATTCCTTTACAAAGTCAACGAATCCCCCTAAACTTGCGTTCTTTTAGGGATTGGCGAGATTTTAGAGTAGTCATTAGTCATTGGTCATTAAGTTATTAGTACTTCCACCCATGACTAATGACTATTAATGCGAATCGCCAGTTAAAAGAACTAATTTGCCGAGCTTGTCAAGCAAACGAGGCAGTAGTATTAAGTTTAACTCGCGATTGGCATTATTAACTAATGACCATATTATTCATTCAAAATTAATAAATGAGCAATGAAACTAAGGTAGGCATATTAGCGGTGGTAGCTATTGCCCTTTTTATTTTTGGGTACAATTTTTTGAAAGGATTGAACCTGCTTACCACTTCCAATATTTTATATGCGAACTATGATAATGTTAGTTCTTTGACGGTATCTTCTCCTGTTTTTATTAATGGTTTACAGGTAGGGGTGGTGAAAGATATTTACTTTAAAGATGATTTACAAACCATTGAGGTGGAGATGAATATAGAGAATGATTATCGCATCCCTAAAGATGCGGAAGCAGTAATTGAAAGCACGAGCTTGATGGGTGGAGTAGCGGTGAACTTAAAATATACCTCCGTCTGTGGTGGACCTGATTGCGCCCAGAGTGGCGATCATTTGACGGGCAGATTGGCGAGTATAATGGAAACCTTTGTCGGGGATACGGGAGAGGTGAATAATTATCTAAAAGAGGTAGAAAGAGGGGTAGGGCCAATTGTAGATTCCATAAAAAGTAGGACTTTAGACCCAAATGCAGATGATGCTATTTCTAAAACCTTTAGAGATATGGCGGTAGTCATGGAAAATTTAAAAACTTCTACGGCTAATCTAAATAGAATGCTGGTCTCTACCAAACAACCTATAAATGGCATCCTGAGCAATGCACAATCCTTGACAGGTAACTTAGACCAAAGAAGTCGGGATATTAAAGGTATTTTGGATAATACCACTGCCCTCACAGGAAAGTTAAACGCACTACAATTGGAAGCCACTTTAGAAAGTACCAACGCTGCCATAGAAAGTCTTCAGACAACCATGACTTCTGCTGACCAAGCAGTAGGCCAATTAACAACATTATTGACGAAAATGAATCAGGGAGAAGGGGCTGTTGGTAAGTTGCTTTCTGATGATTCTGCTTTGACTTCTTTATTAAGTGCAGCGGAAAGTGCCGATACTTTATTTTCGGATATAAAAGAAAGACCCTATCGCTATTTTCCTTTAAAGAGTAGAAGAAAAGTGAAGAAATTTGATCGACAAGATGGGATGGAGTAATTGATTACTGATTATTAATTATTGATTAATTCACACAGGAATAATCAATAATTAATAATCAATCAACTAATTTACTCAAAAAGCACTGCCTCTTTACTCTCCTCCCAAGCTATATAATCTTGTCTAAAGCGATCATTTACCTTTGGCCGCTTCACCTTTAAGGTAGGGGTTAATAAACCGTTTTCTACCGTCCATGCTTCTTTGGTGATGACAACCGTAGATACCCGCTGGTAATTCGGAAGTTCTGCGTTTATTTCCTTGAGGGATTGTTCTAGACTAGCTTTTAAAGTTGCTTGATCTTTCGTCAAACCGATCTCAGAAGGATACACTAACAAGATAGGTTGTTGACAGCCTAAACCTACCACACAAACTTGTTCAATATCGGTGTTCGTTTCAAATTTTTTCTCAATTTTAGCAGGGACAATGAACTTCCCTTTCGCCGTTTTAAAAGTATCCTTAACCCTACCTGTGATGAATAAGTAGCCTTCTTCATCCAGCTTGCCTTGATCGCCGGTGTGTAGCCATCCGTCTTTTAATGTTTCGGCAGTTTTGTCGGGGGAGTTATAATAACCCACCATATTCCAAGGCGCCTTATAGAGTATCTCGCTAGTTTCAGGATCAATCCTAATTTCTGAGCCTTCTTGGGCTTTTCCAACGGAACTCGGTTTTTTCTCATCCCAGGGTAGGAAGGTGCAGATAGCACAATTCTCTGTCATGCCATATCCTTCTGCTAGTGGAAATCCTAAACTATGGAACCAATCTTTTTGCTCTTGCGTCATGGGGGCTGCACCTGACACAACGACTCTTGCTTGGTCCAAACCAAGTCCCGCTTTAATTTTCTTTTTAATAATTCCTGAAACAATAGGAATTTTGAGAAGGGTATTCAATCTTTTTTGTGGCATTTTGGAAAGTACCCCCATCTGTAATTTGGTCCATATTCTAGGGACTGCAAAAAATATGGTTGGCTTTGTATCTTGGAGGTTTTTGGCGAATCGATCCAATGATTCCGTAAAGGAAATAGTGCCGCCATAATTGATACAAGTAGTTTCTACTACGACCCTTTCTGCTATATGATTTAACGGTAAGAAAGAGAAAAAACGGTTATCTCCTTCTAAGGACACTTTAAGATGATTGGCTTTTTCTATTAATTCTTCTGTGGCACCATTTACACTATTTAAAAGCACTACTCCTTTAGGAGTACCTGTGGTGCCGGAAGTAAATACAATGGTCCAAATATCTTCCCATCCTGGAACGGGTGTTCCTTCTATGGGTTCAAATTGATTCATAAAATCATGCCACTGATGCCCTCGTTCTACCTTAGAATTACCTTCGTAATGTGGAAAAGCAATCACGGGTAAATCTTCAGGAACGCCTTTTTGCATTTCCTCCCATACTTCCATTTTGCCTACGAATAAGGCATCCACATCTCCTAGTCGAAGTACTTCATTGATTTGGTCAGATTTGAGGGTAGGGAAGAACGGAACAGATACATAACCAGCCATCATAATCGCCAAATCTGCTATTACCCATTCTCTACAATTCTTGGACACCAAGCCTATATGTGCTTTGTCCCGTAATCCTAATGATTTCAGACCAGTCGCTAATTTTCTAGCCATTTGACCAGCCTCTCCCCAAGTTGTAACTTCCCAACGGTCTCCAAAGGGTTGTTTTAAAAAAGGTTTGTTCGGATGTTCTTTCTCCCATTTATAAAAATTACCAATAGTAGTTGCTTTTGCCATAATGAAAGTGATATAGTCTTTATTTTTTAAAACTGTTAACTGTACAAATATGATTTGCCCTTAAAAGTAATATTTGTTTATTTCTTTTTCAATTTCTTCTCTATTTTTATCGAAGCTTCACACAATTGGATCTACTTCAATTTCTGACACTAAAACACATGAAATTATTTTTATACTTTTAAATAATTGAAAATGAATACTTTATGATAGGTGAGTGAAAAATAAATTCTAACATATTATGATTTGGCATAATATTTACAATATAAAAGTTGTAGATCAATACTATTCTAAAATAGATTATTATCTACCAAAATGATTGGCATAATATTTGAAAATAAATAATATGTAAATCATTGAGAGGCATTATACAAAATGCCTTTATCCCATCCCGATACCGACCCAGTTAAAAAGTGCTTCGTCCGAAGCATGTCAAATTAAGTAAGAAATTAGTATATAAATTTCAAATCTCTAGCACCAAATTCCAACTATTTGCGCTTAAGAAATGCATGGATTGGATTTTGACAATTGATTTTTGGAACTGGATTCAAGTTGCTTGCAACTGGAATTAATTACTACTATTACCCTCTTACTTCCTTCAATTAATATTCATTTTAAATATACCATAACCGGTTCAAGTAGTCTTGAACAAGCTGGGCATTTTATGTCCAATAATAAAGAGCAAAAGAGTATTGCTTTCTATATCTGTAGGTTTTAATAAACACTTATGTCCACAAAAGAGTGGCACACTATGAAACACTAAATATTAACTACTACAGCGGTAAGGCAGTATTCTTTGCTTTTTACAAATCTCTCGAAAACAAAGATATTAACTGGGTGCATGATGAAAGTGTTGGGGTGCTTGCATGATTGGAAATGGAAGATTAAAACTTATGCTTGATTATCCCAACACTCTTTTTTACCCAACCTTTATTAGTGAGGAATGAAGAGTGAGGAGTGAGTAGTATTCTTCACTCCACACTCTACACTCCTCACTAAAAACATGCTCACATTGAACTAATCATATATAGCTATTGGAAATTTATTTTCTAATAGCAAAACCTAACAATAATTTGCTTATGCTAGTAAGGTAAGCCGATTTAATATTCAAGGAATTTGGGAATCTTTTATATTATTATAACAATCGGTTTACCTCTTTTTAGCATGGCGTTCTTGTCTATCCCAAATACGGCAAGATTTACTACTATGCATCACCCGATATATCTAAGCAATTAGAAAAGACGTACTCAGTTAGTTGATAGACTCAAACCGACCACCGTAACAGCGTTTACCTTACCGTTTTAGCGATTATCAGCTACTACAATCAGTTAGTTTTCATTGATAATAATACCTCTAATCAATAAGTAATGACACTTACTTGAATGGGGAGAATCATGCTACAAATTACCATCAATAATTAAAGATAAACAGACTTCCCAGAAGTCTAGTTCACAAGATAAGAATGCACTTTCTAGAGCATTCTGACATTCTTCATATTTCATTTTTTAAACCACATTTTTATAATTAAATTTTTATTACACTTATGAAACACACAAGTTTTATTCCCATGGATTCGTGTTCACAAGAGGGACGTAATCCTAATGTTTTGAAGAGTCCTCCTGATGGGGGTGAGGTAACTTTTTTGAGGAGGGCCTTTCAGGGAATTTGCCTTTTATTGGTATTTTTCTCTACGCTAACTCTAAATGGACAAACCTGCCCTCCTGCTACTGGTAGTGGTTCTTCTTCTTGTTCGGTCTTTGGACAAGAGATTGGATTTTTTGATCAATTAGTTATTTCTAGTAGCAATACGCAGACCTTTGGTAATTACAATGATAGTAAACAAAATATCTATCATGCCTGCCCACAAGACCCTAACACACAACTTGTAAAAGTTGCTTTTACAGATTTTGATGTGGCACCAGGAGATACTTTAACTATTTACGAAGGCTGTGGAACCTCAGGCTCAGTTCTTAATGGATTTCCTTATTACGGAGGAGGATCAAATGCTGCTGGTTCTTTACCTGCAACCTGGTTCGTTGCAGATTGCGATTCAGATGGATGTTTGACAATTGTATTTTCTCCCAACGGAGATAATGTAAAGGGTACAGGTATAAAAGTTGATATTACCTGTGAAACTAGAATGGCAGATATTTCTTGTCCTTTAGATGCCTCTGTTCCGGCTACCTGTAATTTAAATGGAGGTAGTAATATTGCAGGTTTACACACTATTCAAGGATTGAATGGTACTTGTAATGTGGCTCCAGCAATA
>CALJIQ010000142.1 GCA_937973995.1 uncultured Saprospiraceae bacterium | reverse complement strand
AATGGGTTGAATATCGCACATTCAACCCATTCTGGGTTGGGAAATATCCTCAATCTTATCCCTAGATTGCATCTAGGGCTATTCGTATTCAATCCCTTCGGGATTGTAGAGATCAAAAAGATGTGGGGTATCAATAGCACTTTCAGTGTGCCCCCGTAAATTTTACTTTTGAAAACCAAGGAGTTAAGTAACAGGGGCACTTAAAGTGACCCTCTTACATGCCTCCAAATGACCCTATTACGAGACGCCGACTAGGCGTTTTCGGAATTGGTTATAAAACTCCCGAAAGGGGCTAATAGAAAATAAATAAACCTAACATGAATAAATTCATCCTAACCATTTTTTTAATTCCCATCCTGGCTTGCAGTGCCGTACAAGAGGTGACCGCACCCGTCAAGGAGGCAGCCAATCGAGTGGCCAGTAAAGTAAATACGGCCAAGGGCTACTTTGATTTTGACTATGAGGAAGCCTCTGGGAAGCTATTTTTATCCGTAGATAAATTAGACACGGAATTTCTGTACGTCAATTCCTTAGCAGCGGGAATAGGGTCCAATGACATCGGCTTAGATAGAGGACAATTAGGCGATGATCGAATTGTGAAGTTTGTGAAATATGGCCCTAAATTATTATTGGTACAACCCAACTATGATTATCGAGCCGTTAGCGATAATGAAGCCGAAAAGAAATCCGTCGAACAAGCCTTTGCCCAATCGGTATTATGGGGATTCAAAATAGAATCTTCTACGGCTGGACGACATCGGATTGATGTGACTAATTTTTTATTAAGGGATGCGCATAATGTAGCTGGCAGACTAGCCCGCAACAAACAAGGGAATTATAAAATGGATGCTTCCCGTTCTGCCATCTATCCAGAAATGTGCAAAGCCTTTCCGAAGAATACCGAATTAGAAGCAACGGTCACCTTCGTAGGTCAGCCAAAAGGCGGGTGGATTCGATCAGTTACGCCTAGTGCAGATGCGGTCACTGTTCGGATGCACCATTCTTTTATCGAATTGCCAGACGATGATTATGAGCCTAGAGTATTTGATCCTCGCTCGGGTTATAATGCGGTAAGTTTTCATGATTATGCAACGCCTATCCAAGAATCATTGGTGAAGCGGTATATCCCTCGGCATCGATTGGAAAAGAAAAATCCAGAAGCAGCCATGAGTGAACCCGTAGAACCGATAGTGTATTATGTGGATAGAGGCGCACCAGAACCTGTAAAATCGGCTCTAATAGAAGGTGCTTCTTGGTGGAATCAGGCGTATGAGGCAGCAGGTTATAAAGATGCTTTTATCGTAAAAGAAATGCCAGCGGATGCGGATCCGATGGATGTGCGATACAATCTCATTCAGTGGGTGCATCGTTCTACTAGAGGATGGTCCTATGGTTCTTCTGTTCGAGATCCTCGCACAGGTGAAATCATTAAAGGACATGTGTCGTTGGGTTCATTGCGAGTAAGACAAGACTTTTTAATCGCCCAAGGTTTACTGTCTCCTTATGAAAAAGGGGCGGTCAATCCAGACGATCAGATGATGAAAATGGCATTGATGCGGTTGCGTCAATTGTCTGCGCATGAAGTGGGGCATACCTTAGGGCTATCGCACAATTTTGCCTCTAGTGTCAATGATCGGGCGTCGGTTATGGATTATCCCCATCCTTATATTTCGATTGGATCTAATGGAGACTTAGATTTCTCCAACGCTTACGATGTAGGTATAGGGGAGTGGGATAAGCGCACCATCATGTATGGGTATATGGATTTTCCAAAGGATACAGATGAGGCAGCGGCTTTAAAAGAAATCTTGGACGAGAATAACCGAATGGGGTTAAAATATATTTCGGATAGAGATGCCCGACCTGCCTATGGTGCCCATCCTACCGGACACCTTTGGGATAATGGACCGAATGCGGCTAAAGAATTATCTCGCTTATTACAAGTCCGAAAAAAGGCATTAGCCAAATTTGGGGAAAATAGTATTCGGGATAATACCCCAATGGCAACCCTCGAAAATGTCTTGGTGCCGTTGTACTTAGCGCATCGCTATCAAGTAGAAGGAACCGTGAAAATGATTGGCGGAGTAGATTATAACTACGCCCATAAAGGAGATGGACAAACAGCCGCGAAGGTAGTACCAGCCGCCATTCAAAAAGAAGCCTTACAAAGTTTATTGGAAACGCTAGACCCTGCCAATTTAAGTTTGTCAGAAGATATTTTAGAATTGATTCCCCCTCAGCCATTGGGCTATCAAAGAGATCGAGAATTATTTAAAATCCATACAGGACTGACCTTTGATCCGCTAGGTGCAGCAGAGGCAGCGGCAGCACATACCATTAATATGTTACTGCAAAAAGAGAGACTGGCTCGCATGATTGAACAACATGCTAGGGATGGTAGTCAGATGTCTTTAAATGAATTTTTGTCTCGATTGGCAGTGGCAATTAATGCAAAAGATGGCTACTCTCCATTAGAGCAAGAGATTGCTAGAAGTATTGAAAAATTATTTATGCTACGCTTGTTAGGCATTGCTGCCTCTAAAGAAGGGAATCAACAAGTCAATGCGGTTGCTTTATTAAAAATAAATGAATTAGCAGAGTTAATGTCTCGATCTGGAAAATCTAGTAGTGATCCAAAAGAGCAAGCGCATTATTTATACTTAATTCAGAAAGTAGCCGCTTTCCGATTAAATCCTGAAGAGTTTCAGTTGCCTGCAGCTCCTAGTTTACCGGATGGCTCGCCTATTGGATGTGGAGGACATTTTTAAATGCTGATTCTTTGACAATTTTTTGCAATTATCCCGTCCGATGGACTAAGGCCGTCGGATGGGAACGTGATGATTTATGGATAACAAAAAAAAGGAGGACAAAATGAATTGCCCTCCCCTGACCAAAAGGCCATTTTGGGGTTTTTGGTATAAGGATACGGGTATCCTGTCATGAAATGAACAAATTGGATAAACCAACTTCTCATTGGTTTCGAAAGAGGGCAGCCATATAGATGACTACCCCTCACACTATGAAACACTAATTTTTGTTTTTCAAAAGACTAGTTGAGTTATACTGCGAACGGGGTAAAATTATGAAAGTGAACTAATTGTTTATTTGTGTAACTGTTTATTTGTTTACAAGCTATACTTAGATAAACAGTTCAACAAATAAACAATTAAACAGTATTGTAAAATCACTTTTAGAAGAACCCGAGGTGAAAGTCGTATTTGTATCGTTCAAATTTGATAGAGAGAAGATAAAAGAAAAGCGATGAAGATTTCGTGCCTGCAAGGTAAAGATAATAATAATTTGCAAAAACTCATCAACAAGTACACGAAAAACAAATTACCTGATTTAAATGCTTTGAAACTTTTACATTTTCGGTAATTTATTCCGTCAACCGTCAACCGAATAAAGTTTAATTGGAATATTTATTTTTTCAAGGTCCCTCAGAGACTAGCATTGTTGGAGAATCAAGGTTGGCTATTTAGAGTATTTCAATCCTTCCAATAGCCGAGAAATACGCACTTTCTTCTTTTTTAATCGCTTGTTGTTCAGCAATTTGATAAGAGGTTCAGTCTTTGATTTTGGCACGGCTACAAAAGCATAATCTTGTTTTATTTCGATCAATCCTAGTTCTTCCTTTTGTAAATTTCCTTGTTTTAAAAAGAGACCCGCAATATCTCCTTTGGATATTTTATCTTTTCTGCCACCGGAAATATGTAAGGTATTCCAGTGGCTACTTGGAGGTTTTTTATCCCTTGATATTTCTAAGGGTTCTATTCGTTCTATAAAGTCAGGCAAGGCTTTTCCTTCTCGTTGTAGTAGGTAGGCGGTACCATTGCTATTCATTCTGGCAGTACGACCATTTCTGTGAATAAATTCTTCTTTTTTTAAGGGCAATTCATAATGAATAATATAATCCATTTCTGGTACATCAATTCCTCTGGCTGCCAAATCAGTCGCTACTAATATTCGGTGGGTGCCATTTCGAAATTGTATTAAGGAGCGTTCTCGGTCTTGTTGCTCTAAGCCGCCGTAAAAACAGGCATGGGGTATTTTACGGTCAGTTAAAAATTGGCTGACTACTTGAATGGTGGCTTTTAAATTACAAAATACAATCCCGCTTGCTGCGCCAATATGTCCTAATAAATCAACCAATGTTTCTAAAGAATATTTAATGGGCGCATGGACGAGTTCTAATTGCAATTGTTGACTAACTTCATCTAAATAATCTAAACGGGAAGGATTGCGTAGTCCAACGAAAGAAGGAACGGCTACTTTTTCCGTAGCGGAGGTGAGTATCTTTTTTGTTACATTGGGTAAGGCGAATACGATTGCTTTCATCTCTTTTTCAAAACCCGTTTCCAAAGATTTATCAAATTCGTCTAGTACCAAAGTCGTGATTTGTCGAGCAGAAATATTTTCTCTTCGGATATGATCGGCTACTCTTCCTGGCGTACCGATTAGGATGGTGGGAGGATGTTTTAAATCAAGTCTATCCTTATATCCCGACCTTCCACCATAAACGGCATTCACTTTATATCCGCTCCCCATTTCTTTCGCCACTTGCTCTATTTGTATCGCTAATTCTCTGGACGGCACTAAGATCAACACCTGAATATTCTTCTTGTTTGGATCTAACTCTGCTATGATCGGCAATAGAAAGGCGATGGTTTTTCCGGTACCTGTCGGAGATAATATAATCACTTCATCCGTCAACTGAATAGCATCTTGGGCCGCCTCTTGCATGGGATTCAAGGCAGCAATCTTTAGCTTCTTTAAGATGGCTTGTTGATCTTTATTTTTATTGGACATTTGGCAAAGGTAGGGTTTATTCATTGGATGGTGGACAGCATAGCTGTTAAGTTCTAAGAAATTAAAATGTAAATCAAAATGTCTAGCATTGAATGTTTAGTGTTTTTATTTCAATTTTCATTTTCATTGGAAATTAGTGGGATAGGTGAAGGTCTTCTATTAAAAAAGAGTACCGAGTTTCATTGGATTTAGCAATAGCATCCAGTACTGAGTCTTAAGAATTAAACTGTCCAAAATGCCAAAGTATGCCAGAAGGATCATGCATAAAACATTCTCGTCCCCAATCAAATTCCTTGATCGGATGTAATCTTACATATTTGTATTTATTATGCAATCCTTTGCTTTCTAAGTCGGCGTAGCATTTATCAATATCCTCTACTTCTAGAAAGACCATAGAGTTATTACACCAATTCTTGGCATAATAGTCTTGCAAGTAAAACCCCAATTGTTCATTGACTTTAAATAAACACATTTTGTCGGAGAGCACCACTTCCTCGAATCCCATCTCTTTATAAAAGGCTCTAGATTCCTCATAATTCATGGCACCAATAAAGGTCCGAATAGATTTTGGTTGATATTTCATTAGCAACAATTTTTACCTTCTTGAATGGGTGGACAAGCAACTGTCCCATAACTACAATAGACACAACAATCGCCTTTTTTTGGCTTTAGTATCTTTTTACAGTTCGTACATTCATAAAAGAATTGACAGGCATTGGTTGGCATCGTTTCTTCTTTGACCGCTTGACAATTCGGGCAAGTAAGCGTGGATTGTAGTTGGATTGTCGTCATATCAGATTGCTGATTTTTTTGATAGAAAATAAATCCGCCCCAGCCCAATAGACCAGTGCCGATCATCATGAACACTCCACTCAATTGTTCCATTCCTTCCGCAAAAGCCATTAGGCTGCTAGCCCCACCTACACCAACAATCAGCGCGGGCATCCAACAACAACTAGTGGCTATTAAGAAGGCAATGGCACTTCCTATCAAGGATTTTGTATGATTCATATTATGCAGTTAAACCACCATCTACGGGCATCGCATGACCCGTAACAAAGCTGGCTTTATCAGAGCATAACCAAAGAATGGTATTTGCCATTTCCATAGGATCTGCAAATCGCTTCATGGGTATGCCTGCTTTTAATTTATCAGATAAGCCTTTGGAAAATTGATCCATGACTTCTGGATTAAATAGGGGCGTAACGGTAAATACAGGGCAAATAGCATTGATGCGAATATTCTTTCGAGCATATTCCATCGCAGCCGTTTTGGTCATTCCCACCACTGCATGTTTACTAGCCACATAGGCAATATTATTAGGTAAACCTCTCAAACCTGCAATAGAAGAAGTATTAACGATTGCCCCGCTGCCCTGTTTTAGCATTTGTTGTATTTCTGCTTTCATGCAATAAAAAACGCCAGTAGAATTAATCGACATGACCTTATCCCAGTTCTCCAAAGTATGATCTACGGTGCGAGAAGGTAACCCCCCAATTCCTGCATTGTTGATCGCAATATCCAATTTCCCAAATTGCTCTACCGTGAAATTTATCAATTCCTGTACTTCTTCAAAGTTGGCCACATTGGCTCTTACAAAAGTAGCGGTTCCTCCTGCATCTGTTATATGTTGGACGGTTTCCATTCCTCCTTTTTCATTGATGTCAGATACTATTACGGTGCCTCCCTCTGCGGCGAACGCTTGGGCGGTCACTCTTCCAATTCCTGAGCCTGCACCTGTGATTAAAACTACTTTGTTTTTAAATTCCATTTTATTGTTTATTAGCAATGAAAAAAATTGTAGTTTTTTGACAAATCACAGGATTTGTCAAAGAACCTAAAATATACTGAACAGGGGATAAATATCCGATTTTCCAATACTGTTTATTTGTTGAACTGTTTATCCAAGTATAGTTTGTAAACGAATAAACAGTTAAACAAATAAACGATTCAAGCATTTTCGGTAATTTATCCCGTCCGCAGTATAACACAGAATTTTTTGCCACAAAGTCACGTAGATCACATAGAATTTTGACTATGAGTACTATGTGACTTTGTGTTAAATAAGACTTTGTGTTAAATAAGAATATGGACTTTTTGTAAATTAGGAGACAGCCTCAAAGGTGAGGACCTTTTACAACTCCACCGTCTTACCCGTTTTAAAGGATTCATCCGCAGCGAGTACAATTCGCAAGCTATTGACCGCATCTCGGGCATGATCGGATAAGTCTATATCATTTTTGATAGCATTCAATAAATATTCTTGTTCTAAGTAACAAAGTCCGTCATGGTCTGGACTATTGGAGGTATCAACAAAAACATCCTCTTTGACAAATTGTCCGTCTGCATTCGTTTGGGCGTGGTGGACTTTTAAGCGGTTGGTCTGGGTGTGTCCATCTACATCCGAGGAATCTTCGGCAGGTTTATCTACGATGCTTACGCAACCTTTGGGGCCGATTACATCTTTTACAAAGTAGGCCGTTTCACTCATCATTGGACCCCAGCCTGCTTCGTACCAACCAACGGAGCCATCATCAAAGGTGACTTGTAACTGACCATAGTTATACATATCAGCAGCTACTTCCTCACTTAGTCTTGCGCCAATGCCGCTTACTCGGATGGGGGTGGCACCGGTCATCAAGCACATGACATCTACATAATGTACCCCGCAATCCACAATCGGAGACATGGTTTGCATTAAGGCTTTATGGGTTTGCCATTCCGATCCACAGCTTTGTTGGTTTAGATTCATCCGCATCACCAGCGGTTTGCCAAGCGTCTTGGCAATATCAATAAATTTCGCCCAGGCGGGATGGACCCTTAAAATATAACCTACTACTAATTTTTTACCAGCGGCCATTGCCATATCCACGATTTCTTGTGCTTCTTCCACGGTATTCGCTAATGGCTTTTCAACAAAAAGGTGGGCGCCTGCGGCTAGACTTTTCTTAGCGTATGCTGCGTGAGTTTCTGGATAGGTATTAATAGAGACCACATCAGGTTGGGTGGAAGCTAAGGCGGTATCAAAATCACCGAAAGTAGGCAATCCACCTAATTCCGCCGATAATGCTTCTCGACTTTCGGGTCCTCTGCTGACCAAACCGACAATTTCAAAATCTTCTAATTGGTGATAAGCCCTTGCATGAGATTTACCCATGTTGCCACAACCAACTACTAATACCTTTAATCTATCATTCATTGTCAAATATGTTTGCGGAAAGATAAGATTCCTTATTGAGTTTTAAGAATCCTTGGGACAATTAATCGGGATCGTGTAACAGACTTTGCTAGGATAGAGACAGCCTCATTGAGATTTCAAGTAGTTTTTATATCATTTTCCTGTCACAAGTAATTTAAAAATGAAAAAAAACTAAAATAGCGTGCGCAAATACAAAATTTTCAAGAAAAATCGGGTCTGATTTATAGCAATAGTTTATATTGCGGTGTGGAATTACTGTTTTGTTTTATTAGAAAAAATAATGTTTGAATTTTTTATAGGAAAGTAAAGGATTGTTAATCAATTAATTACTGCCAAGTATGATGAATTGTCGGTTATTATACAATTGCTTCAGACTTGCTTCGTATGTTTATCGAGCCTATATTTGTGACAACAAATCGGTTAAACGATCCCCCTCCTAAAAAAAAGAATTCCTCCCACACAGTTTAATTCCCCCACCACTTTACATTCCCTCTTAATTCTTTCACGTATTGGGACAAGAACAAAAAACAACTAAGTTAATTAAACACTTAACATGGTAGTTTATTTACGCTAGGACTTTAAAGCTCTAGGTAAATATCTGGGACAAAAATTTGAACAAACACTACCCCTGTTACTCCCCCCCTCATAAGTAGTTGTTTGCAAAAATAGTTTGAGAGATCCTATCCTCTCTTATTATATTCTGCAAGCAATTACAATAAGTTTCACCATTTCAATTAGGCTAATAAGTAGGTTATTAATACGATGGGATTTACTTGATGAGATGCCCTCTACTTCGGTAGAGGAAGTCTCATCCTTTA
>CALJIQ010000141.1 GCA_937973995.1 uncultured Saprospiraceae bacterium | reverse complement strand
CTTGCGAACAGAATTACTAATGAAGTTTTTAAATACGAAAGCAAAAAAGCAAAGACGCTTGGTGCATATCCCGATGGGCAGATTTGGAGAAGCTACAGAAATGGCAAAGGCTGCGTTATTCTTAGCGTCTGATGATTCTTCTTATATGACGGGCACAGAGTTTTTAGTAGATGGAGGCATCACGGCTGCTTATGTTACGCCTGAATAAACTTAGCATAGTTTTGAAAACTTCGGAAAAAGGGATAAGCAGCAGCAAAAATTCTTAAAGCCAATTGGTTTTAAGAACTTCTGCCATCCCATTATGCCAACTCCCCAAGTTCTCAAAACAAGCAGCACTAATAAACGGAATGAAAAAGGGTAAACATACAGTTCTGATTATTGAGAATCCTCAGATAGATTTTTTTATGGGGGGCGCAATGGAAGTGCCACAGGCAGAATCCATACTACCAATCCTTAATCAATGGATTCCCAAATTTGACACCATATTCGTTACGATGGATTGGCATCCCGCCAATCATGTGAGCTTTGCAGCAACTCATCTTTGGAGGCAGATTGGTCAAATTATTGACCGCCAAGATCACCCTATTGAATTGAAACCCATCCATTGTGTGCAACATACCTTTGGTGCGAAGATACATCCTCAGTTGACATTCCCTATCCCTCCTATAGAAATCCATAAAGGGACCCAAGCAACAATAGAAGATGATACTGCTTTCCAAAATGTAGGTTCTACTACTACCCTTACTGCTCAGCTAAAGGAAATGGCTATTAAAGAGATTTATGTAGCTGGTTTGGTATTAGAGGATAATATTTTAAAAACCGCTTTAGTAGGAAGGAAATTGGGTTTTTCCGTTTCGTTAATTAGTGATGCTTCTGCTGGTCGATTGACAAAGGATGGAAAAACAAAACTGATAGCGTATCTTAAAAGTCAAGGAATTGAGATGGTATGAGAAAGGAAAAAACCACCCATTTCAAATAAAAACGGCTACGCAAGGGGGGGACTGCGTAGCCGACACTCACTGCAATTCTAAAACACAATGTTTTGAGGAAGACCTTACAGTGACTGGTGTTTCTAGTGTTTGTATCACCCAAAGGTAAAAGATTTATCCTAATTGTTATAATTAATTTTCCATTTAATAACAATGAAATTACTATTATTGCAACTTCTAACTGAACTGACACTAGATGGATAAACGTATTGAACAAAAGATCGGAAAGATGGACAAGAAACTAGTCCAACTTTTTGAGGACTTAAAAGATTATTCAGAACCTACGTTAAATAAATCGCCTGGGAATGGAGCTTGGTCTGTATTGAATATCATGCAACATCTTTATTTAACGGAACAACTGGTTTTAAACGCTATTCAAAGAGAAATAGAAAATAATACGGTGTTTGCTGCAAGTGGCATAGGAGATAAAGTCAGAGCAGTAGCACTCCATACTGCCTTGAGCCTACCATTCAAGTTCAAAGCTCCCTACTACATTAACAATGATGCTTTTGTCGAAGATCCGACCTTCTGGGAAGTAGCTAAAGATTGGAATAAAGAAAGAAGTCGATTTAAAAAATTCTGCCAAGAAATTTCTCCCGAATTAATGGAAAAATCCATTTACAAACATCCTCGGGGTGGCTATTTAAATATCTTAGGGGTCCTTACCTTTTTTAATACGCATTTTGACAGGCATCATAGCCAAATCCGAAAAACTTTGAAGATGGTCGATGCGGTCAAACAATTATAGTAGGGTACGTAATAAGAAAAGGAGCAGCAAGCCGAAACCTACTAACCCCTTTTCTATTTTTACCCCCCACTAAAGGTAGTCGAAAATCGTGCTAACTTTTCATAGACTTTCCAAGCCCATTACACTATTCCCTCCCACCATTCTCGAAGTTATGGCTATTGTTTATATATACTAAAATGCTCCAAACCTAGTCGGTACATCATTAAGCAGTAATGATTGATTGGCATTTTTAATCTATCAAAGACTTACAAAAATATTCTTATTGGGAATAGTTCAATTTAATCAAAAATTACTAGATAGAGGGTAGATAATGTTTATCGAATTTTCATCCTAACTTATCGAACAAATCGGATTTGATCCCTTATTGTTGCTATCTTATAACTGTCTTCTTCCTCTTCCTTATTAAAATTATTTAACATGACTTATCGATTAAGCCCAATTCAGCGAAGGAACTTCATCGTTAGTGATGCTAATGATGATTTATACGCAGTACGATATGAACACTTTCTGACTACTAGAGCGATTGCTTTAGTGGATGATTTTACCATGCTAGAATTTAAGCCAGCTAACTTATTTCACAGCAATTATTCCATTGTTGCCAATGGTAAAAAAATTGGAGAAATCCGTTTTAATTTGTGGGGCGAGATTTTTATTGAGGTATTAGGTAGAATGGATCAATGGCAATAAATAAAGTGCTTCACCCGTCCGATGGCTATCGCCGTCAGATGGGTAGACTCATCGGACGGCGACAGCCATCCGACGAGTAAACCAACTATTTAATTTTATATCATTACTAACAATCAAACAATCTAGCCATCAAACCATCCATTACTTCTCCATCACCAAATCCGCAACTTTCAAGTTCTTATCAATCCAATGTTGTTCTTTTACAAAGGCATAAGCAGTGGGTTGGTAATCCCCAACCAAATCCACCTTTGCTTTGGCAGGAACAGATTTATCCAAACTCCAAAATACGGCATTGACCAACATTCTTCTGGTACCTTCTGATAAGAGGTCGGTAGAAGAACCAATGGTGGAAGCAAATGCTTTTCCCTTTTTTCCATCAGGTAGCTGATAGCTTTTCGTCCAAGCAATGGGCATCATCGGATTATTTAAGTCTAAGTCTCTTTTTTCATCTACCCCTGCCACTTCTGTATCCGTTGGGCGCATCCCATAAAGGGGATCTGCTTCGTCGTATTCGCCTGCTCGATTTGTTACTTGGCCTAACACAATAGGTTGCGCATCGCCAGGCAAAGGCAATCGAACCCCATACACATCTGTTGGGCCCCATATTTCAGCAGGACCAATCCCGTTCAAAATTGAATGCTTCTCTTGGTTAGGGGCAGGCACGCCCACTGTACTTTGGTGCTTGTGATGACCGTGATGAGAAATCCATTTCTCTCCTAACACCAATCTTCCAAACCCATCTTTCCATTCCGTTTCTCCTTCGTGATAATTTCCATAATGCGCAAATTGGGTAGCTATTTTTCCCTCCTTAAAATTAAAGGCATGGGTAGCCGTGCGAATGCCAATTACTGGTTTTCCAGATTTCAAGTAGGCATCCACTAGTTGCATTTGTTCGTCGGGTAAGGCTCTAAAGCGAGTAAAGATGATCATCAAGTCGGCAGTTGCCAATTGTTCTAACCCTGGAATATTATGTAAATAATTAGGATTGATGATTCCTGGTTTTTCTGGATCTTGGGCAAATAATACGGTACAATTAAATCCATGATGGGTATTTAAGATTTTAGCCATTTGAGGTAAGGCTTCCTCCGACCGATATTCCTCATCTCCGGATACTAAAACGATATTTGGTTGGTCTTTTTTCCCCGCTAAGGTGAGCCATTGGGGATTCATTTCTTTAGTGGTGATTACTTTTGTTTCTTTGGATTCCTCGGTGTTCGTTTGTGTTTTACAACCGAGTACTACCAATACCCCCATTAATAGAAAGGATAAAAATCTCATAATCTTCCATTTTGTTTGAATAATAGTAAATTCTCAAATGAGCAGTCGTCAGGAGACGACAGGGATATGGGTTTCAAGTCAGGAGACTTGAAACATCGAAAAAGAGCCGATATTTCAAGTCTCTTGAATTGAATTGGTTATCTCGCTCGTCTCCTGACGAGCATATTGAGGACCTACGAATAATAGAGCGAATATAATAAAATTAGGAGTATTACTTGTAAGGACTCCATGAGTAAATGAATAAAGGAGAAAATGAGTAAATATTGGAACTATCTATGCCGAAAATGGAAATCCTTTCGATAAAACAAGCGAGCTGTTTACCCTTTTATTTTCTCATTCCCTCTTTTTTTTAATTCCTTATTATACTGAACTCGGGATAAATATCCGATTATCCAATATTGTTTATTTGTTGAATTGTTGAACTGTTTATCCAAGTGTAGCTTGTAAACAGTTAAACAAATAAACGAATTATCCATTTTCGGTAATTTATCCCGTCTGTGGTATAAATAGTTTATAA
Source organism: uncultured Saprospiraceae bacterium (assembly GCA_937973995.1). Taxonomy (GTDB): domain Bacteria; phylum Bacteroidota; class Bacteroidia; order Chitinophagales; family Saprospiraceae; genus JAFMDF01. The sequence continues at coordinate 4,891 of CALJIQ010000141.1, read as the reverse complement.
ATTAGCGATCTCAAAATACTTTTAGAAGGTGTAAGCTTTTATCATCAAAACAAAAACAACATGAAAAGAAGGAAATTCCTTAATTCAACCTCCACACTAGCCGCAGCCGCCACCATTCCATTGGGTTGCGCCGCAGCAACTACGGCAATAGCCGATTCCCCTGCGGAAGAAAAACAAAAGGAACTATATGAAATTCGAACCTATGAAATGGCATGGGGAGGAAATTATCAATTGTTGGTGACTTATCTAAAAGAAGCATTACAACCTGCCCTGATGCGAGCGGGTTGTTCTAGTTTTATGCTTTTCGAAGATGTCAATAGTACCAATCCTAAAACATTAAGAGCTTTTATTGGGTACCCTGACTCCGCCACGTATATTAATGCGCAAAATTTGCAGGCAGATACCGTTTTTGCTACGGCCTCAAAGGAGTATGCTACCTTCGAGAACCCCATCTATAATCGGTTTTCGTCTTCTCTGTTATTAGCGTTTGACGGTATGCCTAAAATGACGGCTCCCGTAGAAGACGCTTCTGTCTATGAATTGAGAATTTATGAAGGGTATAATGAGGATGCGGTCAGAAGAAAAGTTAAGATGTTTAATGATGAGGAAATTCCATTATTTTTTGAGGTAGGTTTGAACCCTGTATTTTTTGGAGAAATGATTTCGGGACCGTATCGTCCTAGTCTGGTCTATATGCTTAATTTTAAAGACATGGAGGCTCATGGGGCTGCTTGGAAAAAATTCATTGCCGCTCCTGCTTGGAATGAAATGAAGGTCAAACCTATTTACGCCAACACGGTTTCTAATATTCGGAATTATTTTTTGAAAACGGTTTGAGTTTTGTAATCAATGAGTAAATGAATAAAGGAAAAAATGAGTAAATGTGGGCGTTCCTTTAGCAAAGAGGTACACCCTATTTACTCATTAGTCTTTATTCGGTAGACGGTAAACGGTCGTTTCACTTGACGGAGGACGGTAAACGCTACACAAAAATTTTTGGAATAAAAACTTCTCTGCGTCTCCGCGTCTCTGCGTTCAATTTTAATCGCTTAATTCTATGAAAAGTCGAACAATAGACCACATCGTATATTCCGTCACCAATCTTGAAAAAGCCATCGAATATTTTGAAAAGGCAACCGGGGTATTACCTGTATTTGGAGGGTATCATTTAACGAAGGGAACTAAAAATGCCTTGGTCAATTTGGGCAATCAATGCTATTTAGAAATTTTAGCGGTAGATGATCAAAATACGACTATCCAAGCGCCTAGATGGATGGGAGTGGATTTAATACAAGCACCTCAAGTCACTCGTTGGTGTCTAAAATCAGATGATTTACAAGGTGATAGTGCGACTTTAAAGGAAGTAAACCCTGCTTTAGGCAAGATAAACGGTGGGCAACGAAAAACAGCAACAGGAGATTTATTGGCTTGGGAAATGATTTTACCTTTAGCAACTCCCGCTGTGGATATTCTGCCATTTATGGTAGATTGGAAGAAATCAGCCATCCATCCAACTGAAAATTTAAAACCAGAAGTCGGATTCGATCACCTGAAATTATTCCATCCTGAGCCTATTAAGATGAATGCAGTATTGGGAAAATTAGGGGTGACTGTTACGGCTCAAAAGGCAAGGCACGCATCCATCAAAGTGGTTTTAAATACACCGAAAGGATTAGTGGAAATATAATTCACTAGTTTTAAAATTCTTGGACATAAAAAATGAAGCAATCAATCAGAACACTTTGGAGTGATCAGATTGAATGACAACCGCTGATCTGATGACTTTAAGTTCATCTGATCAGTTGTTTAAAGTTTCAATTCTTTGAATTTCCACAAGGTTTTAGTAGTCAGTAAAAGTGGTCAGCCAGTTGACAAAGCACAAGGGATTCAAAAGGGGCAGGTCAGGCGTCGCCTGACCTGCCCCTTTTGAATCCCTTGTTCCCTGAAATGTACTCGATGTACATTTCAGGGAAAATATCATGGAATATGTCAAAGAACCTTATCGACTAAAATCCGAATATAGAATATCCAAAAACCGACCTCCATTAATAAAGCCCGTTCCCCATTCATCCAAGCCTTCCAGAAAGTTAGCCGCTTTTATTTCTTCAATCGACATCCCCTGATCTACCGCATTTTTCACCTTGGATCGCACACCCATTAAAGTATCTCTATAAGACATGAGTTCCTTTTTATTTGACACAGGGCCATGTCCAGGAATAATTTTGGTGTCTTCATCAATGATAAATAAGGCTTGATTAGCCGCTTTAATAATGCCATCAATAGAGCCATTGGTACTTAAATCTATATAAGGAAACCGCCCATTAAAATAAGTATCCCCCATATGCAGGATATTGCTATTCGCAAAGTAGATCATCGCATCTCCATCCGTATGGGCGTTGTGTACGTGGAATGAAACTATTTTTTCGCCATTGAAATGAAGGGTCATATTTTCAGAGAAGGTCATAACTGGTAATGCAGCTTTTGGAGCGGCAGGTACTACCCGATCAAATGCTTTCATCACATGATCTTTGCTCATGCGCTTTCTCACATTATCATGAGCGATGATGGTTGCGCCTTGATTCGCAAAATTTTCATTCCCCCCGGTATGATCTCCATGCCAATGAGAATTCAGTAAATACTTGACTGGATGATCTGATAATTCTTTGATAGCCGCTGAAATCTTATCACTCAACGGGGCAAACTGGTCATCAACCATCAACACTCCGTCAGGTCCAACACAAACCCCAATATTTCCTCCTGACCCAAAAAGAACATAAATCTGATCCGATAATTTTTCTGCTTTGATTTCCACTTTAGAAAAGTCCCTTTGGGCAAAAGTGAAGGTAGCGGTAAACAATAACCCAATGAGGGCAATATAAGGTAGCAGTTTATTGAAATTCATAGTAGTAGTATTTTATGATAAACATTGTTTATATAAAAGGAATTTATTAAATGAGTAAAATTATTTTTTAAAAATTAATTATTTTTTTTTCCACGTTTCAAAACAAAAATAAAGTCCAATCCCCTTAAATTAACCATCAGGGTCAATTGGGTATCTGATATATCTCGAATGGTATAATCTAAGGTCATTCCGCTTTTAAGGGTGTGGGTAATGATATTGTCTTTTTGGGTATAGGGTCCTTCCGTACCACCGGGGATGGGTAAATTGGTCAGCATCATTTGATCCGTAAAAGTAAAATAGGTATCGTTTAAAGATTCCGTTTTCCTGCCCCCTCTGTACCCTTCTACTAGTACCCAAGTTCCTTCTAAGGTATTTTCCTTTTTGTCGGAATTAGTGTCCCCTTGACAGCCTCCCATCACCAATAAGAGTAGTATCCCAATTCCTAATTGCCAGTAATTCATAGTTTATATTTTGTGGATATAACACACTGCAAACCAACTTTTTTGATGTTTTACGTTGCCCTCTGACAAGAACAATGCAGTGTACGTAGTAATTGACTTGGTTTTGTGGTTTTATGGTTGAGTTTTCAAAACGTAGTATAGGCGTGAGAATCGATAAAAATTCTGGTTCTTTGACAAATTACGTGAAACGCTACAATCCGCGAATCAGATTGGCATCGAGCCAATCTGATTCGCACAAGGGTTTCTAAAGGGGCAACTGAGGTACTGCCTCAGTTGCCCCTTTAGAAACCCTTGTTTCCTGAAATGGACTCGATGTCCATTTCAGGAAAGAAATCACGGGATATGTCAAAGAACCAAAATTCTTAAAAGTAAGCATCAACACAATGCCACCAAACCAAAATACCATAGCACCTAACTAGTTACCAAAAGTAAATAAAACCTCTCACCCATAAGTTTTATTTCTAACAATATTTTTTTGAGTAAATGTTTTAAAAAAGTTAAACCAATCAAAAAATTTGACGGTATTAGACCCTTTCGTTTATTTTTTCGTCTAGTATTTACATATCCATTAGTATATAGCCTACCCGATTAAGTAATTTATTTGTTTCACTAAAATATTTAATATTGTAATTATGAAATTTCGTACTATCTATGTTTTGCTTTTTTGCATGGCGTTAAATTCATCTGCTTTCGGGCAAAAGAAAGAAAGAAAAGCCGCAATAGACACTGAGTTTGGAACGATGGTGATTAAGCTTTACAATGATACACCTATTCATCGTGACAATTTTATCAAACAAGTAAAATCAGGTTTCTACGATGGCACTTTATTTCATCGGTCCATTCCTTATTTTATGGCTCAAGGTGGCGATCCTTTCTCTCGGAATGCGCAACCGAACGTAGGATATGGAAGAGATAACTGTGATGTAATGCCACATGAAATCCTGCCTCATCATTTCCACAAAAAAGGAGCGATAGCTGCTGCTCGACTACCAGATAACTTAAATCCAAAAAAGAATTCTAGTGGTTGCCAGTTCTTTGTGGTGGCGGGATACCGACATACAGACCAACAATTAGCTGCCTATAACAAAGAATTTACTCCTTTCCAAACGGCGTATTATAAAGTACAAGGGGGGTATCCATTTCTAGATGGAGACTATACTGTTTTCGGAGAAGTAATAGAAGGGATTGAAATTATAGATTTGATTACACAGATGCCTACTGGCAAGGATGGGGCTATTAAAGATCGTCCTATGGCAGATGTTAAGATGACGGTACGTATGTTGAATTGATAGACTTAGAGATGGAAGGATGATAGTTGAAATCTACCATCCTTCCATTTTTTTTTAAAGATCAAGTAAGTCGGTGATTATTGATTACTAATCATTGATTATTAGCTAATTACGCGTGTTTATCGTAAATTCTCAATAGAGATTGAATAAATCTTGTGTTAGCACTCTTGGTGCTAACATAAGTTGGTTGACTTATAGAGTTATGTTAGCACCAAGAGTGCTAACACAACTATCAATCA
>CALJIQ010000140.1 GCA_937973995.1 uncultured Saprospiraceae bacterium | reverse complement strand
TCCAACAAATCTGCGCCGCCATATCGTTGACCAAATTTAGGAATAGTGGTTTGTTTTAAAATAGAAGTACGGATTCGTTCAACAGGTAAAGCAGTTACTTGATCGAATAAGAAATAGAGTTGTCCAGCGGTATAAGTACTGAAGGGCGGTTCTACTAACATCGCCACTTTGGGCTGTTTGAGGGGGCGGCTAAAACGAGAGGTCAAATCAATCCCTTTGCGCATTCGACCTGTATTTAATCCATCTATTACTACGCCTGCCTCTGCCGCTATGGCTTTCATATCCGCTTGTATCTGATCTTCCTTTTTTAAGTTTCTTCCCAATAAGACAATCAAACTGCCAGGCTGGTATGCTTTAATACCAGTATCAAACATTTTTTGAGCAGCGCGCACTCGATAGCCTTTTTGCCAAAGTAAGGATAAGGCTTTGGGCGCGTTTTGTTGTTGCCATTCAATCACATAAGCATAGGAAGCGTCAGGATTGGTCACACCTGATTTATGTGCCAAAGGTTTTGTAATAGTAGTTGTATTAACACTAACGCCTCGTTTGCTTTGGTAGGCATCTAGATTATATGCCAAGGGGGCAGCCCAAGTGGACATATCGTACATCACGGAATCTTCGATTGCCATTTCAGGAGAAAAAATACTATTGATAAATAGATGCTTGGGCTGATCGGTAGGAATAATGATAGTCCCTTCTGGAAAGTTTTGATTAGTAGATTTTCCTGTTCGATAATTCTTCGCATCACCTACGGAAAAATTACTGGTTGCTTGTTTTACTTCTACGCCGTGCTGCAATAACATATTGACGACTTCTGGTAAATAACCATTCTCAGTGGGCGGTAAAATATAGGCCTTAGTACTATTCTTGCTATTACTTGGTCGAAGCGCTTGGAACGTATATTCTTGAAAAACTCGTTTATGCTCTGCTGCTTTTTTTAGGGTAGCAAGACTAGTCAGATAATGGTCAAATAATCTTTGCCGAATAGTTAGGGTAGTTCCATCACTTGTCTCAATCGCACGTCCGCCCGCTATCCCACCTTGCTCTGTCAACATCCCAATTGCCCCCATTACAGAAGGATAACTGGACCCATAGCCTGGATAGAAAAAATCAAATGCTTCTCTGGTAAAGTAAGAGATTTTGTGCTTATCAAATGCCTGCACATTTGCCATTCCAAAAGTATCTGATAAGGATTCGTATTTATCTGGAAGTAGTTTGTTTCTGGGAGTCGTACCGGGCATGGTGAAATAATTATTATTATATCCTTGCTCATGATAATCTACATGTACTTGTGGCATCCATTGTTGGTAGATACTAATATGTCCTCTAGATTCTGGGTGTACTAACCAAATCCAATCTCTGTTTAAATCAAACCAATAATGATTGGTTCGGCCATTGGGCCAAGGTGCATAGTGTTCTATATCTTTTGGTTCTTTGCCGACTACGGATCGAGCCATGCCATTATACCAATACACATACCGATCTCGTCCATCTGGATTAATACAAGGAAACATCACAAAAACCATATTGTCCAATAAATCTTCGGTGACGTCATCTTCTGCTGCTGCCAGCCGATAGGCAACCTGCATAGCTGCCTCTGTGGAAGCGGCTTCATTTCCATGTATATTATAACTGCAACTGACAATAACTGGATTATTATCCATTAATTCCACCGCTGCGGATTCTCCCAATAGCATGGGGTTAGCTAACTTTAAATTGGCCTGTCGAATGTCTTCTATCCGAGCCTGATTTTTACTGGAAGTAATGACTAAATAAATGAGTTCTCGACCTTCATAAGTTTCCCCATAAGGCGCAATGGTGATTTTATCTGATGCAGCTGCTAGTTGTTTAAAATAATTAACGGCATCTGCATAGATGGTAAACCGTTCGCCTAAGCGATAACCTAAGACTTCTTTAGGGGCGGGGATTTGGTAATCGTAAGTTAACTCTGGTTCGAAGGCGAATCTTTCGTCTATTAGTTTCACTTGGGCCAATGAAATGGAAAGAAAACTAAAAGAGAGTAATAGAAAAAATAATAGGTTTTTCATTAGTATGATTCTTTAATTAATGTTTTTGTTTTGAATCGCAGATTCCTCTGATTTGGAATTGATTTCGCAGATGAGATGCAATTGATTAAATTGATTTTTTCAGATCTGACATGTACCGTACATGTAAAATCTGCAAGAATCAGTTAGATCATAAAAGTCTCATCTGCGAAATCAAGAAGAAATCAACGAAATCTGCGATTCAGCATCGACCACAGCATATCCCTGTTTCGATTTCGCAGATGAGATGCAATTGATTAAATTGATTTTTTCAGATCTGACAAGTACCGTGCATGTAAAATCTGCAAGAATCAATCATATCATGAAAATCTCATCTGCGAAATCAAGAAGAAATCAACGAAATCTGCGATTCAGCATCGACCACAGTATATCCCCGCTTCCCATTTTCCAAGATCACCTCCTGAATTCGCCCTTCCTCCAACAGCACATCCAAGTAGCCAATCAGCATAGAAAAGGCAGGCATGCTAACCCGATTCGCATACATGGTATTCAATATATCCATAAAATCTTGTTTACCACTTTTAATCAAATCAAAACTTTCTTCAATACGGCTATGGATACGGTTGACTTGATAGCGGATAGTCGCTTGTACATCTTCAAAAGGTTCATAATGTCCAGGGAACACTTTTTCAATATCTAAGGCTTGTATTTTTTTATAAGAAGCCAATAAATCTTTTAGTCCTCTATCTCGTTTGGTCGGATCTTCGATGGAGGCATCCATCACAGCAGTAGGGGTGATTTTTAAAATCATATCTGCAGAGATCAACCACTTATTAGCTGCTTGGTAAAAACAAGTTTGTGTATTGGCATGTCCAGGCACATAGAGGATTTCCCAAACCTGTCCGCCCATGACCAGTTGTCCATTCATTGGGAATACTTTTATTCTCTCTTTAGGAATATTATCCCAATGCTTACTCACCTCTTTCATAAAGGCAAGAATTATATCTTTAAAACTCGCCGCAGGAGGTAGTAATTTAGACATCAACTGGACTCGTCGATCCCACATTTGTTCTTTCTGCACCGCCCAGGGATAGCAATATTCATTGACCCAAACTTCAGCATCACTATGTGCTGCTATTTTACCCGCCATTCCAATATGATCGACATGGGCGTGAGTGATAATGATGCGTTGTATATCTTTTATTTGTAAGCCGTGTTCTTTCAGTTGATCTTGTAGCGCTTGCCAAGATGGATCTGATTTTTCACCACAATCTATTAAGGTGGGAATGGGATCGAGAAATAAATAGGCATTTACGGTTTTCATTCCGTAGATCGTTGGCAGTTCTATTCTAATAGGTTCTTGCATATGGGTAAAAATAGAAGATTTCAGAATTTATTATTAGATATATCGTTACTTTAGTGGAATTCTTTGAAACCACATTAGCACACATAACTGGGGACTCATTAGAAAACACTTTGTGAACTTATGTGAAAAAACTAATATGAACTAATGTGGTTTAAAAACCTAATCTAATAAAACTTGAATCTACCCATAAAGTTTGCCCGCCGCTATTTATTTGCCAAGCGATCCACGAATGCGATCAATGTCATTTCTGGTATTACCGTGATGGGGCTTTCTATTGGTACTGCGGCACTGATTTTAGTGCTGTCCGTATTTAATGGATTGGAAGAATTGATCTCTAGTATGGTTAACTCGTTTAATCCAGATGTAAAGGTGGCACCCTTAGAGGGAAAAGTATTTTCCTTAAAAGAGGGACAGTTGTTGTCATTAAGAAGCATTGATGGAGTAGCGGAGGTATCCGAAACTTTAGAAGAAATTGCAATATTTCAATACAAAAATAGCCAAGATGTAGGCATTCTGAAAGGAGTAGATGAAGCCTACCATAAAGTGACAAATATAGATTCTACTTTACTAACTGGCAGGTATCAACTGAGTAGCGAAAGTAATAATTATGTGATTTTAGGGAGTGGCATGCGGCGTAAATTAGGCGTGAATATAGACGATCCTTTTAACTCTTTGAAAGTATATATGGCAAAACGGAAACAGGCGGGTCCTATGTCCAAACCATTCCGAGAATTATATGCCACCCCAAGAGCAACTTTCCATATTCAAGCCGACTATGATAATCAATATGTGGTTTCTTCTCTTGCCTTTGCTAGGAAGTTATTAAAATACAAAAATGAAGTCAGTTTTTTAGAAATCAAGCTAGCGCCCGATGCGGATGAAGGAAGCGTTAAAAATGCTATACAAACCATTTTAGGAAAAGGATATGCTGTAAAAAATCGCTACGAGCAGGATGAAAATTTTAATAAGATAATGAATATGGAAAAGTGGATGAGCTATGCGATTCTTAGCTTGACGCTTTTACTAGTAGCCTTTAATATGATTGGTGCTTTGTGGATGATTGTACTGGATAAGAAGAAGGATATTTCCATCCTCAAAGCGATGGGGGCTAGTAATAAAACGGTGCGCAATATTTTTCTCAATGAAGGTATCTTACTTTCCTTATTAGGGATGGGAATAGGCTTTGCTATTGCCATTATTTTATATGTCCTTCAAAAAACTTTTAAAATTATTCCTAGCCCTGGCTTCATCGTTGATGCCTATCCGATTACTATGCGCTTTAGTGATTTTATAGTAGTCATGATTACGGTACTAGTAGTTGGCTTAATTGCTTCAATTGCACCCGCATTAAAGGCGGGTAGTATCCCCGCAGTGGTTAGAGAAGAGTAGAGTGAGTGAACGGGTTGCGAGTTGCGGGTGAACGAGTTATACACATCATGTACAGAACTCGTTC
>CALJIQ010000139.1 GCA_937973995.1 uncultured Saprospiraceae bacterium | reverse complement strand
TAAAAAAGTGATTTTACAATACTGTTTAATTGTTTATTTGTTGAACTGTTTATCTAAGTATAGCTTGTAAACGAATAAACAGTTACACAAATAAACAATTAGTTCACTTTCATAATTTTACCCCGTTCGCAGTATAATAGACAAATCTAGCATCTACCCAACCCCACCCTTCTGAAAATCCCTATATTTGCCAATTGTAGGAATGGCAATTGCCCCACCCTAGCCACACAGACAATTAGGTTGTAATTTTATAAGAAATTCGTACCTATACCTCTATTTTTCCGTTTGAGAACCTAACCTCTTTAAAGACCTACAACCTTGTCCAATTTGTATCCATTTATAAGCTCGTTATAACCTGTAAACTAGTTGACATTGTTGCTAGAATGAACAAACAATAAATGTATTAACCGCTCGTTTTTAACAGCATGTCTTGAGAGGGGTCAGGAGTCAGGGGTCAGGGGTCAGGTCGGTTCAACAAAATCTACCTGACCCCTGACTCCTGACACTTGATTCCCAACAAAAAATAATTTTAATCGCCAATATGTTGAGATATTTAATCCCTACCGTATGTTTTCTTTTTGTTGGGTATTCTTTGTTTGGGCAAGTGCCTACCACTGCTGTTATTCAAAAGACTTCTCCTAATGCTAGTGAAAGTAGGAATCAGAAGATGTGTGAGAATCAGGATGCAGGAGTTCGTCTCTTTGTAAATGTTGATAAAGATGATCCTAGTATTATATATTCTGCCACACCTAGTATAATTTCTAATATAGAAATCTTACCCGAACCCATATATTTATGCTACGATGATGAATTTGAAATTGATCATCAACAAGGGAGTGAAGATTTAAGTGGGGATTCCAATCAAAGCACTAGAGGCGGTATTGGATATGCTTTTTATAATTGTCGCCCCACTGTATCAGGTCCAATGCTAGATGATATACTAGATGATTGTATTCTAACCATCAGTCCTGACACTCCATTAGTTTTTGTAAATGGTTTTACAGGAGATGTAATATTCGAAAACAGGGAAAACTTTGGAAATGGCATCACCATTCCTGATTCTTTAAATAATGGTGAGCCGATACAACTATGGTTTGCACCTATCACTTTTGATGATAAGACAAATAGTAATAAAGCTATATATGAGGATGGACTCAATAGTTGTGTTAATGTAAATATTGACGAAGCTTTTTCTGTGGTATATTTGAATCCGATCGAAATTCAAGTTTCTACTACGGATTGCGGAGGAACTTTGACCGTAACAGGTGGTTTTGCTGAATTTAATAATGGAAGTGGTACCTATCCAAATGTACAGATCACCCATTCTACTTCTGGTGCAGATGCTATTATTTCAGGCGTAGTACGGCATGGAGAATCAGTGGATTTTACCGTATCTGAGCCAGGTTCTTACATCATTACCATTAGTGATAGTGAGGGTTGTCCTAGTGAAACTACTGTTCCTATTATCTGTCCAGTTTCTAGTAATAATTCACTAGAAATATTCTCTGATTGTCCTACGGCAAATCCATTTGAGCAAGAGCCTTTTTGTGTTGATTTTAAAGTGAATAATTTTTCACGAATTCAATCTTTTCAATTTCGATTAGATTGGGATAAATCTGTGGTAGAATATGACAATCATGAAGTTGATATCGCCTTAACAACTGAGATAGGGAATATTGAAGTAGGAGCAACTAAAGCGATAGACGAAGGACAATTATCTTTCCTATGGTTTACTAATAATTTTAGTGAGGGAGCAACTTTAGATAATGGTACCAGCCTCGTAGCTGTTTGTTTTCAAAGTTTACGAGCAGGGGACCCTAATTTTGAGATTTTAGATTTACCAGGTGCGCCTGACTTCTCCCCAATAGAAATCACAACCGTAGATAATGACCAACTGTCTCTTGCGCCAAACTTCTGCCCCACTTTTGAAGTAGCAGGCAATCTCCCCCCCAATACCTTACAAGTAGGTACCATCATCACAAACCCTTGTATAGGCGATAATAATGGAAAAATTGCCTTCAATATAGCAGGAGGAACACCTCCTTTTACGATTGACCTAGGAGTAGGAAATCCCACTAATGATCCAGCTCCGATAACCGTTTCAGGAAGGGATACCATCTTGGAAAACCTTCCAGCAGGTGAATATGAATACACTATTTTCGATGCAGATAATACGGCTTCTGCGCTATCGGCTTTTAGCAGTCCTATTATTGTAGACCCAACAAGTTTAGCCATTAACTTTGAAGACCCTATAGACCCCTTATGTGTTGGAGAAAACACAGGACAACTAGAAGCAGAAATTAGAGAAAATGGAGCTACTGTAACAAATCTGGACGACTATTCATTTCAATGGTCCAATTTAGCCACAGGAGAAATACTTGATAATACAGAATCCATCCTTGCGAACATAGGTGCAGGTGATTATGAAGTAACGATTACTAATCCAAATGGGTGTACAAAAGTAGATGATGAAGATTTAATTGATCCACCTATATTAAGAATAAATAATATTACCTCTACCCCTGCTACCTGCTCTGGCTCATTCAATGGTTCCTTATCTGCAAATGCCAACGGAGGAACAGGGGACTTATCCTATGAATGGGATATTGATCCATCCATCAATGAGCCCAACTTAGCCAATATTGATGTAGGAGAGTACCAATTAACGGTTATGGACGAAAATGGCTGTTCTGTCAGTGCCTCTCAAAGTGTTACTTCTGATGCATTAATAACCATTAATTTATCAGGGGATTCTATTTCTTGCTTCAATGCAAATGATGGGGTATTGGTAGCTGCAAGAGGAATGACCAGTGGATTTCCAACCGATGCACAATATACTTTTAACTGGATGGATGAAAATGGGAATGATATACCTTTTTCTGGAACACCCAGTGGAGTAAATACCCAAATAGAAGACCTTTCTCCAGGTACCTTCACCGTTATGTTAACAGCAAGTTCCGTTAGTGATCCAAGTGTAGCTGCTTGTTTCTCCAGCGAAACGGTTACCATAGGACAGCCCGATTCTTTAATGATAGCTGCCATCATAGATCCAACTACCAACTGTAGAAACCCTGATGGAAGAATTGAATTAGACGTATCGGGAGGTACCAGTGCATATACTTATGATTGGACCTTTACGGATAGCATGATTACCGATCCTGGCAATGTGAATCTAGTTAGTCAACTTCCGCCTGATTCTGTTCAGATTATTGTGACAGATGCCAATGACTGTGAAGCCACGTTGGACACTATTATTACGAGTCCGATGCCACCAATCGTCAATGAATTTTTAGACAATTCCCTACCCTGTGCAGATGATACCGAAGGAACACTACAAATCATTGCAGCACCAGGGGAAGCCGATATTACGAGCTATCGTTGGTCGCATAATGCGAGTGTCACGGGTAATTTTGCGGGCAACTTGGGTCCAGATACGTTTATTGTAACAGTCATTGATGCCAATTTTTGTGAGACCATAGATACTGCCATCATCTCCGCTCCGCCGCCCATAGAAATTACTAGATTGGACACCCTTCAAGAGCCTTGCTTCGGAGAAGCCAATGGCGGCTTAGAAATCGCTTTTACGGGAGGTACACCAGGGTATGATTTTAATTGGTTGGATGAAAACGATGAGGTGGTTGCCACTAATAATTCCCAAATAATTGATGTCGTAGCAGGTACTTACCGAATAGTAGGAGAAGATGCGAATGGCTGTGATTTTCCTCAAAACACATTGGTATTACCTTCTTTACCTGAGATCGAAGTTACAGTGGATCCGTCTAGAATTAGAGGAACTAGTTGTTTTGATAATGGTTTAAACCCTAGAGATGGAGAAGCCTTTATCCAAGTGAATTATGCCGATGGTAGAAATGGAGAATTCGATATTTTTTGGCCCAATAGACCACCAGATCTTGGCGTGACAGAATCTTTAGGAGATAGTCTTGGCAGCGGTACGATACAAGTATTGATACAAGAAACAATTGGTATCTGTTCTGTTAAAGATAGCGTAACAATTCCAAGTCCAACAGAAGTAGAATTAGATCCCTTAAATACCTCTTTCAAAGATGTCACTTGCAATGACGGCAATGATGGTACTATTACCGTTGCCGCTATGGGAGGTACTAGTCCATACGCTTATGCTTGGGATTATGAGATGAGTACAGAAAGTACATTAAGAGACTTGCCACAAGGAAGCTATACTGTAACCATAACTGACGCCAATGATTGCCTAGCGGAAGATAATTTTGAAATAATAGAACCTGATCCATTGATTCTAGATTTAGATTTTGATGATAACAAAACCAGAGATGTCGTATGTTTTGGAGATGAAAATGGTCAAATAACCGTAGTAGCTAGTGGTGGGAATGTCTCAGATGGTTCGGTGAGTTATACTTGGTTACCAGATGTTTCTAATGGTCCAATAGCCACTGATTTGCGACCAGATGTAAGCTATTCTGTCACCGCAACAGATAGCGAAGGTTGCACGGCAGAGGTAAATTATGAAGTGCGTCAACCTACTCCTATCTTGTACAATATTGGTCCTAATGACGATATTCAGTGCAATGGAGGCGTGACAACCATCGTTGCAGATCCATTGAGTTTTAGTGGTGGAAATGGCGGAGATTATTTGTTCTCTATTGACAATTCCCCTGCGCAAACCTTGGATAAAGTCATTCAGGTACGAGCAGGTGAGCATACGATTAGTGTGTATGATTCCGGAGGTTGTCAACAAGACTCTACCATTAATGTTCCTGAACCAGAAGCTATTTCTATTGAATTCCCCATTGCTGAATTAGATGGCAGAAACTTAATAGCAGAAGTAGAACTTGGGGGTGAAATTGCTTTAAGTCCAGATATCTTCAGTCCACTACCTATTGCAGATTTAAATTGGAGTTCGAGCAATCCAGCAGATTCTGCTTTTTTCTGTAATGACATCGCCTTTTGTGATAACCCGATTGTTAACCCACTAGACAATACCACCTATACGCTTAGGATTACAGATATAAATGGTTGTGAGGCTCAGCAATCCCTATTATTAGAAGTAGATAAAAATAGAAATGTATTTATCCCCAATGCTTTTGCCCCAAATGCACAAGGATTTGATTTAAATGAAACCTTTAAAATCTACTCTGGGGTTGGCGTGGAAATGATTGAGTTTGCGAGAGTATTTGATCGTTGGGGCGCACTGGTTGCTGACTTGTCCGATCAATTGCCAAGCTCTTCAGGTATTGAGGTGTGGGATGGTAAAATTAACGGACAGCGGGCACCACAAGGTGTTTATGTGTATATTTTTTCTATCCGATTTGTGGATGATACGACCTTGCTATATCGAGGAGATGTGACGGTGTTGAGGTAGTTGCGGGTGAGCGAGTTGCAGGTGGACAAAAAATGGGTAACTATCATTTCGATAGTTACCCATTTTTATTTCTACGCTGTGTTAGTTCTAATTTTGAATAAGTTGAAAAATAATTTCAACTTAATAGTACTTTGTCAGTTTAAAAATTTTGAATTACAGACTACCAGAAAACGTCGTCAGGAGACGACTAGGATATACATTTTCAGTCTGGAGACTGAAAATATCGAAGGGTGATGGTTCAAGTTTCCAAACTTGAACCCTATATCCTTCCCGTCTCCCGACGGGATTTTTCTTAAAGTGACAAAGTACTATTAAGTGAGTGGACAAAAATAACTTCACAATAAATTATTTTAATAATTGATTACTAATCTTTGATTATTAGCTAATTACACGTTTTCATTGCGCTTAAAAGATAATTAATAATCAGTAATTAATAATGTCCTCCCAGAACTCATCAATAGAAAATTATGTTAGCTCGATTTTATAATATTTCAATTTTGGTAAATTGAAATATTATAAAATCGAGCTAACACAATTAAATTATTTCCCAAAGATGCCGCCCAATTTATCCTTAACAGCATCAATAGCTTGATCTTTTAAATCGCCTGCGCCATCCGCAGCGTCACCAGCACCGCCAGTAACGGCATCCATTACATTACCTAGCATACCACCGCCGTCGCCAGCTGCATCTGCTACTTTGTCTTTTAAGCCACCTAGTAAATCGCCACCGCCGCCTAATGCGCCAGTTACTGCCCCCATGATGCCTCCTGCACCAGCACCGCCGCCAAGTACGTTCATCAAACCACTCGCATCCATTTGACCACCTTCGCCAGAAGCTGCGCCTTTAATCTTGTTCAAGATCATTGGTAACGCTAAAGCAGAAACAGCAGAACCGCCGCCGATGCCCAAAGCACCTAACTTACCAGTGAAAATACCAGCGATTTTTTGAAAAATAGAACTAGACTGCATGTCATCACCAGAGAACATACTCATCACTCCTGAAACATCTCCATTTGAAACTGCCCCCATAATACCTTCTTTAATACTCTCGCCTGCCGCTGGAACTGCTTGTTCTGCTTGTCCCATATCTAATCCTGCTTTTTCAGCTAATGTACTAGCTACTTGGCCTTTCATGCCATCTAATAAACTGTCTAACATAATAAATAGGTTTGAAGTTTGAGGTCAGATAGTAGAAGTTTGGTGTCAGGTTGATTTCCAATTGAATTCATTTTTACGAAACGGCTAAGACACATTGCTCTGCTTTCTGACCAATATTAAAATGAATAAATATCTTCTTGTACCCTAGTGACGTATTTAAAGCACCTAGAGATACGAAAATGGAGGGACTTTAGTTTTTGTTAAGCTAAGGAATGCGTTAGAAATAACTATACATTCTTGACTAGTTCTTTTTCCTTCTGAGAATACTTTGAAAATCCTTACGTAGCTAGGCTATGTGCGGTTTTCAAAGCATCCTCAGAAGAAAAAATTACTGCCTCAAGAACGCACATTTATTGCTACCGCATTCCTAAGTAAGCGGAGTAGGGGAATTTAGTGTTAGGAATATGGAATTTCTTAAAACACCTTATCGCTTTGCTTTAAAAAATTCTTTCAATAATTGGCTACATTCTTTTTCCATCACCCCTTGTAGCACTTTGGTTTTGGGATGCAATAACTCTTTTCCATATCGGAAAAAGCCTCTTTTCTCATCAGATGCCGAGAAGACCAATTTTCCCAATTGTGCCCATTGCAAAGCACCCGCACACATAATGCATGGTTCAAGGGTGACATACAGGATGCATTCTTGTAAATATTTACTGCCTAAATACTCCGAAGCGGAAGTAATAGCAAGAATTTCTGCGTGGGCCGTAACATCTTTGAGTAATTCCGTTTGGTTATGCGCTTTTGCGATAATCTTATTATCACTCACAATAATTGCTCCAACAGGCACCTCCCCTGCTTCATAGGCTTTCTGTGCTTCTTTGTAAGCCTGTTTCATGAAATATTCTTCTGTAAACACGGATTCTAATTGAGAATTGAGAATGGATCATTGAAAATTCGAGCCGATAGTCTGCACTATGTTGAACTCCTCAACTCCATTTTAAAAGCGGCAAATTAATGAATCCTTTGAAATTCTTCCATAATTCTCAATTCTCAAATAGCTAATTCTCAATAAAAAAAGAGGGGTGTTGATTTTTAAAAACGACCACAATACTTTTGTGCATGGAAATATTAAAAACACCATCCAGTAAGTTTTTAGGAGAAGCACTCACCTTCGATGATGTGTTACTAGTTCCTTCCTATTCCCAAGTATTGCCACGGGAAGTAGATATTAGTTCCCAGTTCACTAGAACGCTACGATTGAACTTACCTGTCGTATCCGCTGCGATGGATACGGTCACAGAACGCAATTTGGCAGTAGCCTTAGCTCGTCAAGGAGGAATCGGGATTATCCATAAAAATATGACCATCGAAGCACAAGCAGAACAGGTAAGAAGTGTCAAGCGCTCAGAAAGTGGGATGATTATAGACCCTGTTACGCTTAGAAAGGATGCGCTGGTCGGAGATGCCCAAGCCTTGATGAAAAGGCATAAAATAGGAGGGATTCCAATTATTGATAAAAAAAACAAACTCATTGGGATTTTGACCAATCGAGATTTGCGTTTTGAAACCAATTATAGCCGCCCCGTCAAATCGTTGATGACCGCTAAGAATTTAGTGACGGCACCAGAAGGAACGACCTTAGAACAAGCCAAAGAAATTCTACAAAAAAATAAAATTGAAAAATTACCCGTAGTAGATAAGAAGAATACCCTTGTTGGCTTAATCACCTATAAGGATATCATGAAGGTGCAGGATTATCCCCATTCTTGTAAAGATTCTTTCGGACGACTGGTAGTGGGTGCAGCCGTTGGCGTTACTTCCGATATGATAAAAAGACTGCAAGCGTTGGTAGATGTGGGAGTAGATGTTGTTTGTATCGATACCGCTCATGGCCATTCTCAGGGGGTTTTGGATGCGGTTAAAAGAGCCAAAAAGAACTTTCCTGACTTGCAGGTGATCGGAGGGAATGTAGCTACTGGAGACGGTGCAAAAGCCTTAGCAAAGGCGGGGGCAGACGGGGTAAAGGTAGGGGTAGGACCTGGAAGTATATGCACAACCAGAGTTGTAGCGGGGGTCGGAGTTCCTCAGTTAACCGCCATTTTTGAAGCCTCCTCGGCTTTAAAAGGGTCTGGCATTCCAGTGATTGGGGATGGTGGCATTCGATATACAGGAGATATCGTAAAAGCAATAGCGGCAGGTGCTAATACCATTATGGCAGGCTCTCTATTTGCAGGAGTAGATGAAGCACCTGGTGAAACGATCATTATGGAGGGGCGAAAGTTCAAAATATATAGAGGAATGGGTTCTTTAGGCGCCATGCAAAAAGGCTCAAAGGATCGTTATTTTCAAGATGTGGAAGATGATATTAAAAAGCTCGTCCCTGAAGGGATTGAAGGCAGAATCCCTTTTAAAGGTACTTTGGCGGAGGTGATGGTGCAATATGTAGGCGGCCTGCGGGCAGGGATGGGCTATTGTGGTGCTGCTACTATCCCAGATTTACAAAAAGCCCAGTTTGTAAAAATCACCAATGCTGGTTATAGAGAGAGTCACCCGCATAATATTACCATTACTAAGGAAGCACCGAATTATAGTCGAAGATAAATTTTACCTATTCCTTACCCCTCTAATAGGCAATCTTTTTATCTTGCGTTCTTTTGAAATAAACGTATTTTAGGGTTCGTCGTGCTTTACGGCTCAAATGACGTACTCCTAATAAAGGTTCTTCGACAATTTTTGCAAAAGACATTTATACCTACTCGTCGGATGGCTGCCGCCGTCCGATGAGCTGAACCTTCCCATCCGACGGCGATAGCCATCGGACGGGCACATTGCAAAAATCACCATAGAACCTGAATACCTATAATAATCATTCAATGTCCAAACCACTACATATCCCCACTATGGCCATGATGGCTGCCGAAGGTAAACAACCCGATATTTTATTTTGGGTAGGCTGCGCAGGTAGTTTTGATGCAAGAGCACAAAAGGTATCTGTTGCTTTTTGTAAAATCTTAAATGAGGTAGGGATCAATTATGCGATTTTGGGGAATGAGGAAACTTGTACCGGCGATCCAGCAAGAAGAGCGGGGAATGAATTTGTCTTTCAAATGTCGGCTATTCAAAATATCGAGACCTTGAATATGTATAAGGTGAAGAAGATTGTTACCGCTTGTCCACATTGTTTTAATACCATCAAGAATGACTATCCTGCATTGGGGGGCAATTATGAGGTGATTCATCATTCTCAATTATTGCAACAATTGATTAATGAGGGAAAGATTAAAATGAAGGAAGGCGGTGCATTTGAAGGCAAAAAAATCACCTACCACGATTCTTGCTATATGGGACGGGTGAATGGCGTATATGAAGCACCTAGAAAAATATTAGAAGCCTTGGACAATGACTTGGTGGAGATGAAGCGTTGTAAGACCAATGGTTTGTGCTGTGGGGCAGGTGGGGCACAAATGTTCAAAGAAGACGAACCGGGCGACAAACGAATCAATATTGAACGTTCGGAGGAAGCATTAGCAACAGGCGCAAGCATCATTGCTGCCAATTGTCCATTTTGTATCACCATGATGTCCGATGGGGTAAAAGCGAAAGATAAACAAGAAGAGGTAATGGTCTATGATTTGGCGGAACTGATTGTTAATAATCAGGGTTTGTAGTATCTTAGTAGTGGGACAAGAATAAATGTTCCTTAGAGGTAGCTAACAAAAAACAAAACACGCTCTCAATTCAAAACCATGACGGTACAAAGTGATAAAAAGCAAATTCCTTCTGATTGCATCTACGAGATGGATGCTGGAAAGCCTATTTATTACAAAGGGGTACTAGCATATCTTGAGGGCAGAGAACAAAACGAGAAAACGATGCCCGATAGTAGATTTCAATCATGGTTGAAAGGAGAAGTTTTTCTCATTCTCCGATTATTGGTAGACGAATTAAAATATACACTCACTGTTGGTGAATTGGGCTTATCAATAGATAAGCATACCGTGAGAGCAATTGATGTTACCATATTTGATCGTAAAATATTTAAGTTAGAAGACACCTATTCTCCAGACCCTCCTATTGTTGCTCTTGAAATTGATATAAAAGGAGAATTTAAAACAAGTAAAGCTAAGCAAAAAGATCACCAAAAGAAGATCAAGCAATTACTAGATTTTGGCGTTCAAAAAATCATTTGGATCTATACCGACACCCAAAAAGTAAAAGTGATTACAAAGGAAAGTATAACTACTTTTGATTGGACTACCCCTATTGAAGTAATCGATGGACACCATTTAAATATAAGCGATCTAGCTCAAAAATATAGAGATTTATTCTCATGACAAACTACGAAATCTTACCCGATTCCACTAGAGTGTGGATCTATCAAGCCAAAGCCCCATTTTCAGAAGCCATCTCCAAAGAAATCCAACAACGCCTCACTCAATTTGCTGCCAATTGGATTAGCCATAATAATCAGTTAAGGTCCTACGCCTCCATTTATCATCACCAATTTATTGTTTTAATGGTAGATGAAAGTCAAGCGGGTGCCAGTGGCTGCTCTATTGATAAATCGGTACACTTTTTACAACAGTTACAGCAACATTATAGCGTAGCGTTATTTGATCGCTTAACCTTTACTTACAAAGAGGGAGAAGCCATCAAAACCGCTCATAAAACGCTCTTTTCTGAGCTCTATAAAGCAGGACAAATTACCGATGATACCCTAGTATTCGATAACCTAGTTACCAATAAAGCGGACTTTGAAAAAAACTGGCTTAAGCCTTTGAAAGATAGTTGGCATAAGCGTATGGTATAAAGCATAACTCGACTTTTTTAACCACATTGAACACATTAGGAATACCACATTAGGCACATAAGTAAAATAATTCCTAGGTTTTCTTATGTGCCTGATGTGAAATAACTTATGTGAACTAATGTGGTAAATATTTCAACAAAAACTTTACAAACATGAAAAACCTATTCCTAATTTTAATCACCTTATTGGTAGGTATTACTGCCTGCCAAACCATAGAAGAAACAGTAGAAAACACGAAAGACATGGTTGAAGATGTTGTAAAAGAAACCCCCAAAAGCAAATTCACTTACCCAACGACCAATAAAATAGAGCATACAGACACCTATCACGGTCAAGCGGTTGCAGACCCTTACCGATGGTTGGAAGATGATCGCTCGGCAGAAACGGGGGAATGGGTAAAGGCTCAAAATGCGGTCACCTATAACTACTTGGATAGAATTGATTTCCGAGATCGGTTAAAAACACGCATTGAGCAATTATTAGATTTTGAAAAAATTTCTGCCCCTTTCAAAGAAGGGAGGTATGAATACTTTTATAAAAATGATGGTTTACAAAACCACAGTGTCCTCTATCGTACCAAGGTAGGCGAAGAAGAAGGAACACCAGAGATTTTCTTAGATCCCAATGCTTTTTCTGAAGATGGAACCGTTGCATTAAGAGGATTATCTTTTACAAAAGATGGAAATCTTGCTGCCTATCAAATTACAGAGGGAGGCTCAGATTGGCGAAAAGTCATTATCATGGATGTTGCTTCTAAAAAGATTTTAGAAGATACGCTAGTGGATGTAAAATTTAGTGGTATTTCTTGGAAAGGAAACGATGGTTTTTATTACAGTAGCTATGACAATCCTGAAAAAGCAGATGGCAGTGAGTTATCCTCAAAAACGCAGCACCATAAGTTGTATTACCACCAATTAGGAACGCCTCAAGATCAAGATCAATTAATATTCGGAGGGGAACAACAACCCAATAGATATATTGGAGGATATGTATCGGAGGACCAGCAGTACCTAATCGTAACCGCTGCACAAAACACCAGTGGCAATCGCTTATACATAAAGGACCTTCGCCAGCCAAATAGCGACTTTGTTCTTTTTCAAGAAGATTATTTCAAAACAGCTTATCCAATTGACAATGTAGGTTCCAAATTTTTTATCTATACCAATATTGATGCCCCTAATTATCGAGTCGTCACGGCGGATATAAGCAAGCCCACAGACTGGGTAGATTTGATTCCTGAAACAGAAAATGTATTGAATGCTAATACTGGAGGCGGGAAAATATTTGCCAGTTATTTGATAGATGCTAAAACAGCTATTAAGCAATTCGATATGGAGGGAAAATTGGAACGAGAAGTGAAACTACCCGGTATAGGAACCGCTTACGGATTTGGAGCGAAAAAAGAAGATAAAGAACTGTATTTTGGTTTTACCTCTTTTACTACGCCAGGCACTATTTATAAATACAAAATTGATTCAGGGGAATCGAAGTTATATCGCCAATCCAAAGTACAATTCAATCCTGATAATTACGAAACCAAACAAGTATTTTATACTAGTAAAGATGGGACGAAAGTACCTATGTTTATCACCTACAAAAAAGGATTAGAACTAAACGGTAAAAATCCAACCTATTTGTATAGTTATGGTGGATTCAATATTAGTCTTAGACCTTCTTTTAGTGCAGCGAGAATTGTATGGTTAGAAAACGGCGGTATTTATGCCCAACCCAATATCAGAGGTGGCGGCGAATACGGCGAAAAATGGCATCTAGCAGGGACCAAAATGCAAAAGCAAAATGTATTTGATGACTTCATCGCTGCTGCGGAATATTTGTTCAAAGAAGGATATACATCTAGCGATTATTTAGCGATTGCGGGCGGTTCTAATGGGGGCTTATTAGTAGGGGCAACGATGACTCAACGACCTGAATTGGCTAAGGTAGCTTTACCAGCAGTAGGGGTGTTAGATATGTTACGCTATCATACGTTCACCGCTGGGGCAGGTTGGGCAGCAGATTATGGCACTTCGGAAGAGTCGCCTGAAATGTTTGACTATTTAAAAAATTATTCTCCACTACATGCACTCAAGCCAGGTACCTCCTACCCTGCTACGCTAGTAACCACAGCCGATCATGATGACCGAGTAGTACCTGCGCATTCTTTTAAATTTGCCGCTAGACTACAAGAGTGCCATGATGGACCAAATCCTGTGATGATTAGAGTGGAAACAAACGCTGGACACGGCTCTGTTTCCTTGAAGCAACAAATTGCCGTCATAGCCGATCAATATGCGTTTGCGTGGGATAATATGGGCGTTACGCCTGCGTTGAATATTCCTATTTCTAAAAATTAAAAATTGGTCATTCGTCATTAAGTCATTGGTCATTCGTTTAAGTGCGAGTGACCAATGGCCAATGACTAATGACCAATGACTAATTCTCCTTCATCCAATGAATCATAATCTCTGCAATCCCTTGTGGCTTATCTTCTTGTAAAAAATGTCCCCCATCATTAATCGTCATTTTGGGTTGGTCTTTTGCGCCCGGGATTAATTTTCTAAGCACTTTCTCTCCACCTGCGGTAATCGGATCTTTATCACTAAATAAGGTCAAAAAAGGTTTTTCCCATTTCTTCAATACTTCCCAAGCTGCGTCGTTGGCAGGCACAGCAGGGTCGTCTCGATCAATGGGTACTAAAGAAGGGAATATTTTGGCGCCCGCCATATACTCCGTATCAGGGTATGGTGCCCAATAAGCTGCTATTTCTGCTTCCGTTAATTCTCGAACCGTGGAGTTTTGAAGAATTTTACCTACATTTAATTTAGGGACTTTCTTTGAATATTCCCGCCATTGCAAAAATGCTTCTGCTGGCTTGCCTATGCCATTTGGTAGCATGGTATTGCCAGCTACAATTCTACTAAATCGTTCTTCCATCTCCGCTGCTAATCGCAATCCAATCAAGCCCCCCCAATCTTGGCAAAATAAATTGATGCCTGTTAAATCCAAACGAGTAATAAACTTCCGTACCCAATCCACATGGCGTTGGTAGGTATAATCTTTCATTTTCACTGGCTTATCCGATTTTCCAAATCCAATTAAATCTGGCGCAATCGTGCGATACCCTGCCTCTGCAAATACGGGTATCATATGTCGATACAAATAAGACCAACTAGGTTCCCCATGTAGCAACAAAACTACTTCTCCATCTTTTGGTCCTTCGTCCACATAGTGCATCGTCATCCCATCCCCAACGGCTACATAGTTGGGCGAAAAAGGATAATCGGAAAGATTATAGAAACGATCTAAAGGTGTAATGACTTTTTTCATGGATAGGAATTTTTCTTATAAAAGGGCAAATATAATAGACTTTATTCGGTTGACGATAGACGGTCGTTTTACTTGACGGTGGACGGACTAAATAGAGGTAGATTCCTTAGAGGAATCTTTCTCTTTGAATACTAGAAAAAGAAGAGTAAGTAGTGTGACATTATTAATTATTGATTATTAATTATTTTCCAGACGCTACTGAACACGCCTAATTAGCTAATAATCAGTAATTAATAATCAATCAACTAGGGCGAACGAAAAGTCAAAAATCTAAAGTGTAATAGGCTGACTTACATTTAAAAAGAAGTCAAAAGCCTTTTCTAAGAACTCATCACTCCAAGCAGCTTGGAGTCGTTGATTCTTGATTCCTAGCTTTGAGATTTTTGCATTTTTCAATAAAGCCAATGCAAAGCGTCTAATAGCTGCAAAATTGGCTGCCGCCTGTTTATGTTTAATTCT
>CALJIQ010000138.1 GCA_937973995.1 uncultured Saprospiraceae bacterium | reverse complement strand
TTTCTGAGCGGAATAATGTGGTAAAGAAATTTCCAAAGAAAGCAGAGGAATTATTACAATTGCTAAACAACTGGCGTAAGGAAGTACGTGCTCCAATTCCTACTCAACGAAATCCTGATTATGTTAGTAAGAATTAATCTGCATAAAATGGGTTTCCCGCAAAGTTTCGCGAAGGTCTCGCAGAGTAACGCTAAGTTAGACCTTTGCGAGACTTAGCGAAACCTTAGCCCAATTTTGCGGGAGTTACACTATATCATCAAATCGCTTACTTCCAATCAATAGGAGGCGGACCCTCCGGAATAATGCCTTTATAAATATAATCCCCCTTCCGTTCTTTATATTCTGCTTTTACCTTTTTCCGTAAATCTGCGTTTTCAAATAATTCAACCATCGTCATTCCCAAAGCTTTAGCGGCATACGCCATTCCTTTATGTCCAATGGACATACCCCCACAGGCAACGACCGCCCAAGAGTGCCAAGGAGTGCCTTTAGGGGCTGTGGTTGCACTTAATCGAATAGTAGGCACTACAAAACTAACATCCCCTACATCCGTAGAACCGCCCATCGGATGTTCGAGTGTTTCTTCTAACGGTTCTATTTTTGATTCAATGCCTAACTCTTCTTTACCAACGGCTCTTTGAATGCCTTTAGCAAATTCTTGTTCTTCGTCCGTGTATTGGATAGCCCCCAAGTATTCTAAATTCTTCTGCATTTCTGCACCACCTGTTCGATTGACTAAGATCTCATGGATACCAGAGACTAGCGAAATCTTATAATCCACATTTGCCATGATCGCTGCTCCTTCTGCCATTTTTTCTACCTGTTTCCAAACGGCGGTCATGCCATCTCGTTTGGTATCTCGAACCCGTACCCATAATTTGGAATAATCTGGCACTACATTCACTACCTTTCCACCGTCTTGGATATGATAATGAATGCGAACCGTAGGCTTTACATGCTCTCTATAAAAATTGATACCCGTTGTATATAATTCTAGTGCATCGGACGCACTTCTACCATTCCAAGGATCGCCAGAAGCGTGCGCAGCTTGTCCATGAAATTCAACGATAAAATCTACAAGAGCTAGGGAGCTTTGTACATGTGCTTTGGTTTCTGCTGCTGGATGCCAGTCCATTACGACATCCACATCATCGAATAATCCTGCTCTGATCATCCATAGTTTACCAAAGAATTTTTCTTCAGCGGGCGTCCCATAAAATCGGACTGTTCCTTTTAGCTTACCCGCCTCAATCAACTCTTTCACTGCTACAGCCGCTCCTAAAGAGGCTACGCCAAATAGATTATGCCCACAGCCATGTCCATTGCCGCCTTCGTGTAAAGGGTCTTTTTCAGGAACGGTCTTTTGTGATAAACCGGGCAAGGCATCGAACTCTCCAAGAATACCGATAATAGGCTTACCAGAACCATATTCCGCTACTAATGCGGTTGGAATATCCGCAACCCCTGTCTTCACCGTAAAGCCATTATTTCTCGCATATTCGGCTAATGCGGCGGAGGATTGGGTTTCTCGAAATGCAATTTCTTCGTAAGACCAAATTTTATCACTTAAATCTGTCAATTGCTCATAATTTCTCTCTACATTCGCAATGATAGACTTTTTGTTTTTATTGATTTTGGGTCGCTTTTGGGCGTAGCTAGTGACGACTAAAAGCAATACAAAACTTAGGATCAATTGTACTCTCATATTGTTTGAATTAATTTTTTTGGTGAAGATAAAAGGACAAAGCCCAAATTCCAAATTTCAAATTCCTTAAACCACATTAGGGCACATAAGTTATTTCACATAAGGACACGAAGTTGCTAAATAGAGTCTATGATCCAAAATAAGGTTGGGACTAATCGTCTAAGTACTATAACCTTGTAAAAGTTTATAATTAACACAAAGTTTTTGTCAACATCTAATGGGTTGAACTTGTACTTGATTCTTGCTCTTGAACTTCAGTTCTGTGTGCCCTATTGTGGTTAAAAATCAAACCATGCATTGGTACAAAGTAACTAACGACAATCAAATAGACTCCCCCGCATTGCTAGTCTATCCTGATCGCATCCAACACAATATCAATTGTATGTTGCAACAAGTGGACGGAGATACTAGGAGACTATTTCCTCATGTAAAAACCCACAAGATGCGAGAGGTAGTCGAGATGCAAATGCAAGCAGGCATAGAAAAATTTAAGTGTGCGACCTTAGCCGAATTGGAAATGTGCTTATCTATTGGCGTAAAAGAAATCTTGGTAGCCTATCAGATGGTTGGACCTAAGGTTGGACGATTAATACAAATGGTTCAACAATATCCTACAGCGGATATTTCCTCTTTGGTAGATAATCTAGAGTCTGCTAATGCATTGGCTACTGCTTTTAAAAATGCTAACCTTACCGCCAAGGTTTATTTAGATATCGATAATGGTATGCATCGAACGGGGTATCCTTTAAACGAGGATACTTTTGATATGGTAAAAGCATTAACGGAAATCCCCAATCTTCATTTTAAAGGCTTGCATTTATATGATGGTCAATTTAGAAGTAAGGATGTGGTAGAAAGAAAAAAAGGAAGCGACCAAGCTTTTTCTCCTGCCTATCCGCTATTCGCCAAAATCTATCAAGAACTTGGAATTACGGCTACGGTTATTAGCGGAGGCTCTCCTGCTTTTTCACCAGCTGCCGCTAGAAGTAATATTTGTTGTAGCCCTGGTACGACTTTATTATGGGACTATGGTTATGCCCAGATGGTTTCAGAAATTCCTTTTCAATGGGCCGCTTTGTTACTGACTAGGGTTATTTCCAAACCGACGCAAGGTATAGTTACGATGGACTTAGGGCATAAAGCCGTTGGTTCTGAAAATCCTATTGGGAAAAGAATACACTTTCTAAACTTAGAAGGATATGAAGTATATAAACATAGCGAAGAACACTTGGTGGTCAAGGTCAGTAATTGGGAGGACATTAGGGTAGGGGAGGTCTTCTATGGAGTGCCCCACCATGTATGCCCATCTGTGGCACTGCATGAAGAGGCACATATCATAAGAGACAATGAGTGGGTGGAAAATTGGGAAGTAATTGCTCGAAAACGAAAAATTACCATTTGAAACAATACCTTGAAATACCAGCTGCTGATGGCTTTCCACTGCCTGCTATTTTGGTTGAGCCAAGTACGCCCTCAAAAGGTGTAATACTGCTGTGCCCCGGTCTTGGGATTCCAAAGGCCTTTTACGAACGATATGTAGATTTTTAGGTCAAGAAGGATTTCGTCAACTTGTACACCTTATTAATCCCTCAATGCTTATTTGCAATCAATACACAAAATATAAAATTCTTATCATAACCCTTAACTATGTTCGTAAAGAAAAACTTCTCCCTTATTGATGTTCTTAAATTTTCGGGAGTGCATATTATTTGGCTCACTACCTGGGCTACATTAGTAACGGTGGTGTATGAATACCTTCATTGGGAGTGGCTCAATATACCTTGGTTGCCTATATCCGTAATTGGTACTGCGGTGGCTTTTTATGTAGGTTTTAAAAATAATAGTGCCTATGATCGATTATGGGAAGCAAGAAAAATCTGGGGAGCAATCATCAATAGTAGTCGGATGTGGGGCGCCACTGTCCGATCCTATATTAGTAATCAATTTACCGATCAGTCGCTTGAAAATAAGGAGCTACAAAAAATTCATCAGCGCTTATTATATAGACACATGGCTTGGTTGTATGCGTTGCGAAGTCAATTATTAATTCCTACTCCTTGGGAACATATCAACCAACATAGAATGGTAGCAAAGAGTGTAAAAAGCATCCAGGAGCGATATGGGATCAATCTTACACAGGATGGGGTGACAGAAACCGAGTTAAAAGAATTTTTGCCTTCGGATGAACTTGATCGCTTGATTAATTATAAAAACACCGCCACTCAGATCATAGATCAGCAATCTCAAGATTTAAAAAATCTGCGAAAACTCAACTTGATCGATGATTTTCGACACATGGAATTGCAAAAATTACTGAATGATTTTTATACCCATCAGGGGAAGTGCGAACGTATTAAAAAATTCCCCTTACCTCGTCAGTATGGTAGCAGTAGTTTTATGTTCGTGGCTATTTTTATCTTTTTATTGCCTTTGGGCATGGTACCAGAATTTCATGATATTGCGGAAAATGCTGTTTGGTTAGCCATCCCTTTCACGGTACTTGTGGGGTGGGTCTATATTATGATGGAATTGGTAGGAGATTATTCTGAAAATCCTTTTGAAGGATTGGGTAATGATATTCCGATGTTGTCCTTATGCAGAGTCATTGAAATTGATTTAAAGGAAATGCTAGGCGAAGAGAATATTCCTCCTCCTATCAAAGCCGAGAATGGAGTGCTTATGTAAGAAGGATTTTTGTTAGTACTATTGTATTTCTGTTTAATCGAATGAAATTCCTTTTTGGTTTGAAGGAGGTTGACCAGATGTTTATTCACCCCATATAAAATCAATAATCCACTGCGTAACCAAGTACTTATCATTACGATCTTTTAAGGTGGCTTTAGCTTCTTGATATAAGGGTTCGCCATATTTATGACGACGCATATTCATTAATTGGTGGGTATATTCGGTAGGCATTTCTATATGCCCTTGAAAGGTAAAAATATGATCTCCAATACTACACATGGCGATTGGACAAAACGAACTACTTGCTAACAATTTACTTCCCTTCGCAGGAACGACTACCTGATCTTGGTGACTATAAAATAAATTAAATGGACCTTTCTTTTTAGTAAAAGATCGTCCGGCTTCATTCAGTTCTACTGATCGTACTCCAATTCCCCATCCCTTATCAGACTTGACCGTTTTGCCTCCCAGCACATGGGCGATTAATTGGTGACCAAAGCAAACGCCGATAATTTTCTTTTTGTGTTGGTGTAACTTCTTAATAAAAGTACCTAATTCTTTTAGCCAGTCTAAGTCCTC
The DNA here is from genome assembly GCA_937973995.1 of uncultured Saprospiraceae bacterium. Lineage (GTDB taxonomy): Bacteria > Bacteroidota > Bacteroidia > Chitinophagales > Saprospiraceae > JAFMDF01. Next base: position 17,301 of record CALJIQ010000138.1, on the reverse strand, counting down.
ATATACACTAACGGCACTGCCCGTTATTAGATACCCATCCACTTCGTTTATATCACTGGGATATGCAAAGTTCTGAACATCATAAGTGATGAGTTGTATGGTAGGGTCAATAGCCAAAAACATGTCACCAAACATCTCTGGATACTCTCCATAGGTGGGGGCTAATTTTTCGTTGACGGTATCTGTCTTTAATATCCCAAGTTTTTTCAAGATTTCTAGCATTGTAGCATGCTGGCCTTATCACACCCCAGCCACAAAGCCAAAATGCCACAACACCAAAACGCCAAATTAATAAGGCCAATCCCCATCTATCACCATCCGTTCCAAATACTTATATCTTAACCCGTAAATGAAAAGACTTAGGGCGAGTCAACACTTCGTACCCTATGCTTGATAAGGTACAACCTCGTCCACTATTCTTCACGCCCGTCCAAGCTAACGCTGGATCTAAATAATCACATCGATTCATAAATACGGTACCTGTTTCTAATTGATCTCCTATGCTAAGAGCTTTTTGTTCATCAGTCGTCCATACAGAGGCAGTTAATCCATATGGAGAATCATTCATTAATTGGATGGCTTCCTCATCATTGCGCACGGGCATAATTCCCACAACAGGCGCAAAGGTTTCTTCCATCATTAGGTCCATTGAATGGTTGACGTTTATCAATACTTGGGGCGCCATATAAGGCGTGCCTATTTGATGGTTTTTAAAATAATTAGGAGCGATTAAGGGCTTTGCTCCTTGTTGGATAGCCGCTTGTATTTGTTGTTCTGCAAAGTTGGCCGCTGTGGTGCGAACCATTGGACCTAAAGTAGTTCCTTCTTCTAGCGGATTGTCCAAAACGTACTTTTTGGTCAGTTCCACAAAACCTTCTACAAAAGGTTGAAAGATTTCCTGTTGCACATAGATGCGCTCAATACCGCAACAAGATTGACCTGAATTGAAAAAAGCACCATCGACTATATTTTCTATAGCGTGGTCTAGCTTTGTATCCGCTCGTACATAGGCAGGGTCTTTTCCTCCTAACTCTAAACCTGCATTGATAAATCTACCAGCCATTGCCTGTTGCACGGCAGCGCCACCATTTACAGAACCCGTAAAAGCGACATAATCAATTCTTGAATCTTTTATAAGAGTAGCCACTTGTTGGTGGGTGGTATGCACAAATTGGAATACGCCAGAAGGAGCATTTGCTGCAGCGAAGGCTTGTGCATATCGCTCTGCACATAAGGGCGTTTGGGTAGCGTGTTTTAGGATGACCGTATTACCAGCCATAATTGCTGGAATGATGGCATTAACGGAAGTTAAATACGGATAATTCCAAGGGGCTAAGACCAATACGGTTCCTAAAGGTTCTCTTTTTATAAATCTTGTGAATCCAGTTTGTACTGGTACAGGAATATCGGCAAGTTTGGAGCTAGCTTGGTTAATCATGAATTCTGCCCGTTCCACAAAACCTTTGGTAATTTCAAAGGGCGTATAGCGGATAGGTCTTCCCATTTGCTGGGTCAATTCCAAGCCCATCTCTTGTGCATGATCTACGAAATAGGCGACCACTTTTCTACATACTGCTGCTCGTTCAGCAATAGTAGTTCCCTTCCAGCCTTTTTGAGCTTGCTTTGCCGTAGCAAGCACCGTCTCCAATTCCTTACTATTGGCGTATGCCCGTTCTAAGTAAACGGAGTTATCAATTGGAGAGATGGTCTGGAAAGTATCCATACTATTGCTTGTTTTTAGTATTGATACGAATTGATAGTCGAAAATATCTTGAAAATAACCCTCCCTTAAAAAGGGAGGGAGTCTCCTCCGATCCTATATTTTGTTTCGGAGGAGACTCCCCCTCTTCGTAAGAGGGGGTTGGGGGGAGTTCACTGTTCAACTGGCATTTCGTATTAGAAATAAATTTCTCTAGTGGAAAAGTATCAAAAATTTAGAAAACAGAAAACAAGTCAATAGAAATTCTTTTAAAAGAGACTCACTAGTGCCAAGCAGTGCCCACCACTGTGCCATCAATTAGTACTAAAGCTATAACAAGTTTGAGCATTATTGGAAAGGAAATTATCTACGTATTCCAAGCATTTTTCATAGACTATGTAATCTTCGGAATTTTGAAGTATATCAGCCGCCTCCATTAGACGATGTAACTTAATTACTTCTTTGACAGCTGAAAAATCACCTGTATTCATTCTTTGTCTAAACTTACCTAAATAGTCTTCAAATCTTTGATTTGTTTTGTTGACGGGATTTCTCATGGGAATTTTTTTATTATTTCTCTCTTTGTTGTTGTGCCTTGCTTGCTTCGCAAGCTCGGCAGTTAGGTTATTTTAGAGGTTGTGTCATAAGCCAAACGCGGAAATTTCTGTCGACAAAACTCTGCGTCTTTGCGTTCAATTGTGTGGACGCAATTATCTTTATTTAATCAAAGTGGTGTGTCCTTTAAGCACTTCTTGTACCCCGTCCGAATAAGCAACTTCAGCAATCCATGTGAATACGGAAGCATTCATTACTTGTCCTCGATAGGTGCCGTCCCATCCAACTGCAAAGTCATTGGTTTCAAAGTCATATTGTTCAAACACCAATTCGCCCCAACGGTCGAATACTTTGAAACTCATAACCCGAGTATCTGCTTGTCCGTGTACCGTTAGCAGATCATTGTGTCCATCTGCATTAGGAGAAAAGCCAGTTGGAACAAATACTGCTCGATTTTGCCGAACTAATACTTGATGACTAGTCTCTGCCGAACAGCCTTGCTCATCTGTAATGGTTAAGAAGTAAGTTTGACCAGAAGCTGGTAAAATATCGGGTTGCTCGCAGTCCATACAAGATAGGGAAGTGCTATCCTTATCACTGGTCCATGCGTAGGCTATTGTTCCTTGTCCATTAGCTACCTCAGGTTGTAAGGTAGTAGGCGTACCTGCGGAAATAATGTATTCTGCTTCTAAAGAAACACCAATGGCTCCAGGCTCAATTAATTGAACCTCCCCAAGGTCAATAGAACAACCTCGATCATCTCTAGCATTAATGACGTAAGTTCCTGCTTTTAAATCAGGGAATTGGTTAGCCGTGCTATAACGATTTCCATCAATGGTGTATTCGTAGTTGCCACTACCGCCAGAAAGTTCTATGCCAATGAAGCCGTCTCGTTCCCCTTCGCAGCTTATGTCAGTTCCCATTACTGTGCCAGTTAAGGTATCTGGCTCAACTATATTTACCGTATCAAATGAAACACAACCATTTTGGTCGGTTATGGTAATAAAATAATCTCCCACTGGAAGGTCATTGATCGCTCTGGTAGTAGAACCAGTTGACCAATTATATAGATAGCCTGGGGCACCTCCAAGGACAATCGCTTCTGCGCTACCGTCTGTTTCGCCGCCGCAACTAATACTTTGGGTTTCAAAACTAACTTGTATGGCATTCGATTCCTCCAATACACTGACTTGAAGGGATTCTTCGCATCCTTGGTCAATATCTATTACTAAAATCATATAGTCTCCAGCAAGCAAATTGGTTGCGGTTGGTGTTTCTTGGGCATTTTCATCATCCCATAAATACCTAAAATTACCGCTACCACCTGTTACTTCCACACTGGCAGTACCTGTGGCATCATTTGCACAGAAACTCGGTGTACTAGATGATTCTATGCTGAAGGGAAGTTCTTTTTCTATCGTGACACTATCCGTAATAGCACAACCAGATATATCATCTGTTACCACAACATAAAAGGTAAATTCATTTAAACCTGTTGCTGTGGGGGTTGTTTGCTGATTCAAATCATTCCATTGGTAAGAAAAATTACCTGTGCCCCCAGTTGCGGTAACCGTGGCACTACCTGTAGGGTTGTCACAATTAATGATCGTGGAAGTAAAGGATAATTCAATGGAATCAGGAGCCGTAATAGAAAAATCTACTGCTTGGCTACATCCATTAGCATCCGAAATAGTCACCGTATAATCGCCACTTGAAAGATCATTTCTACCAGGTTCTGTTCTAACAAACTCATCCCCCCAATCTATATCGTAGTTGGGTAAGCCTCCTGCAATGTCAAAAATCACACTACCATCAGAGGTGCCTTTGCAAGTTTCTCCTTGCACATCCGATACAGCTACGACCAAAGGAGAAGGGGAATTGATTAGAATGGTATCCATTTTGGTACATTGAGTAGCAATGTCTGTGACAGTCACTATATATTCTCCTGGAGTTAAGGCAAAAGCCGTATCCGTAGTTTGATTAAGGGGATCATTCCATTGATAAGTATATTGATTGGTACTACTACCGGTAGCTGTGACAAATGCATTCCCAGTAATGGGTACATTGGTATCTCCTGTATTGCCTCCACATAAGGCATCATCTACGGAAGTTGTTAAGGACAAAACCACTCCCTCTATTGTAGCTCTAACCGTATCGGAACATCCATTTTCTGTATTGATGATCCCCATATAATCTCCCTGAGGTAAGTTGAATATGGTATCCTCTGTTGCCCCATTATCCCAAGTGATGGAATAGTTAATAGAGTCATTTGTAGCGATTCCTAGCGCACCAGTTTCTGCTTCTCCACAGCCAATATTTTGCTGAAAGATGTCTTCAATTACTAATGCGGCAGGTTGAACGGTATAAGATTCAGAATAGCTACAACCATTGATATCCGTGATGACAACGCTATAGTCACCAGGGCCTAAGTTTGAAAAAACTTCTTCCTCAAATAAGCCATTATTCCAATCATAGGAATACGGTTCTGTTCCTCCTATTCCAGTGACAGCAAGTACACCATCCTCTGAATCGGGACACGAGATAGGTCCTTCGAAGTTTGTTTCTAATTTTAAAGAATCAGGCTCAAATATGTTATAATTAATCGTACTTCTACAGGTCAATAAGGTGTCCATCAATTGTAAGGTATAGGTGCCTGCTGGAAGATTATCAAAAGTGACCATTGGATTTGCCGCTGTGGCTTCCATAGTATCCGTACCTAAAATCACTAAGCCTCCTATGGGGGAAATCAATTCAGCTACTTGGAAGCAATCAAAATCTATTACATTAATACCAGCAGAGTCTTTTACACAGAATGGAATCGTATCGGTAAAAGAAAATTCAAATGTATTGACCACAATATCCAATTCACCGTCGCTGCCACCTGCACAACTCACATCTTTAACAGTACCGATGGTTACGGTAGGAGGAATACAGGAAGTGGTAGCGCAAATCTGATTACCAATAACCGCTCCTCCGCAATCACTGATGCCTCTTACTTGGAAATTAAATATTTCAGAAAAACCTAAATCTCTTATTTCATGTCGGAAATTACTACTGGCTGTTCTCCAACCATCATCATTTATATTGATCTCATATTCATCTATATCGGGTATTTCTTCCCAGGTGAAGAGGATACTATTATTCGTAACCACTGGGCAATCCACAAAGAGTCTTAAATTTTCTTGATCGCCAATGGTTAGGTTAACCAATATCCGCTCTTCTCTGCTACAGCCAATTGCATCGGTAATAGTGGCAAAGTAAGTTTCCGTTGCCAAGTTCTCTATAGATGCGCCTTCTGCCCCAGTACTCCAAGTGATTTGGTAAGGCGCAATCCCTCCTGATACCATGACGGAGGCTCTTCCATCTTGCTGTCCACAGTTTTCTGATTGGGCAGCTGTCTCCACCACTAATGGTGTTCGGACGGCTAAGGAGGTATCTAGAATGGAAGAACATTGGGTGGTCGTATCCAATAAAATAAATTGGTAATCCCCTGCGGTCAGGTCTTCATATACGCCTGTTGTCGAGGTATCGTTATTCAATATATAAACGACATTCGGCATAGGAGTGCTGATGGTAATTAAACCATTCGAATAATCTGCACAGGAGCCTTCTAAGACTATATCAAACGTTCCTTGAGGTGACATACAATCCTCGGTCGTACAGGAGGTTGATCCTGAAACAGTAATACAATCAGTAGTTCCTCTTACTTGTATAGCTACTGTTTCTAGGACGGATAAATCACCTAACCTTACACTAGCTATAGCGGCAGGTTCGGACCAATCTTCATCTCCGACTTTTACTTCATATAAAGAGACGCCCGGCACGGGTGCCCATGAAAAAGTAATGCTGGAAGAGGTTACTTCCGCACAACTAATAACTAAGTCCATTGGTACGGCGGAATCATCGGATTCTATCGTGATAGCTTGTGATGCTTCACAACCGAAATCATCCGTCAATTCAACGGTATAAGTACCTGGATTTAAATTTTTAATAGTATCTGTTCCAGCGCCAGTATTCCATAAAATAGAGTAAGGCATCGTACCTCCACTTGGAGTGATGGCAGCAATACCGTCATTAGCACCACAGCTAGCAATGGTTTTAAAGGTATCTAAAATGATAGAGTCTGGACTATTAATAATCGTATCCAACGTTATAAAACAAGTAGTAGTAGTATCCAAAGCTGTAATAGAATATCTATCTGCTTTTAAGTTGGAAAAGACGTTGCTAGAGGTGGTATCAGTTCCCATAATATATACTACATCCGTATTATCTGTTTGCAGTGTTATTTGACCATCTTCTTTATTGTAACAAGATTGATCCAATACTCGACTGATGCTTACTTGGGGAGGAAAACAAACACCGGTTGTACATTCTACCGCTCCTTTTTGATTTAAACAATCTCCCATTCCTCGTACTTCAAAAGCTACTGTTTGTCCCTCGGATAATCCACTTACCGTATGCGCTCCCGTGCCACTTGGAGTTTCCCAACCCATTCCATCAATATTTACTTCATATAGTACATCTGCGGTAGGATTCCAACCAATTGTGATGCTATTTTGCGTTTCATCAATGCAATTAATGATAATGTCTATCGTATCATTATTGGTTTTCACCGTTATGGAATCTCGAATGATACAACCATAACTATCTGTAATTTGCAATTCATATTCCGTCTCGTTTGCAGGTGCTGCTTTAGGGCTCGGACAATCAGCGCAACTCAATCCATCTGTAGGAGTCCATTGATACGTTAGATCATATAAAGGATTGAAAGCAATTGACCAATTGATTAAAAATCCATCATCTCCTTTTAAATCGTCTTTTACATATAATTTCCAATCTCCATTAGCTTCTCCACCGTATAGCTCTTTCCATTCACCTTCAGGAGCAAACGCACCTGTGAAAGGCGCAGTTCCGCCACTAATGGGCGTCATGGCATCAGGTGTGAAACAAGTCATTTCAAAATTATTACCTGATCCGCCATTATCGGTGCTCAACTCCAATAAATCACCAGATGGGCTTTGTAAGACCAAATCAATATCTTCCATATTGGAATGGGCTATCTGTACACAAACCTCTTTTATAAATCCTTCCCTTATATCAGTTGGTTGCACTCCGCTAATGGTAATTGTTGAAATAGTTGCCTCTGTAGCGGGGCCCGTACCGTTATCATCTACGGTATTAATATCCAAATTACCCGCACTTGAGGCAAAACTCATTTCCTGAGGTAAGATCAATCCTAACTCTCCGTTAAAAGAAACAGAATCACCTGGGCATACAGAGGTATCGTCGCCAAGCTCTAGTCCATCTAACTCAGAATCTTTGATATACACCCAAAAAGTTTCTGTATCACAGTCATTTAGTTCTACTTCAAATCCAATAGAGTCCAAGGGTTCAATAATCTCATCAGATAAGGCTCTTATGTTTAAGGTAAGGGAAGTTTCTCCTGCTGGAATGACATCTGTTAGAGGCGCAATATCAAAATCGGTTCCTCGAAGTGCATTCCCCAAAAAGTTTAAATTAATTCGTTGATCTTGTTCAGCTGGTTGGTTGATATTAAAAGTAATAGAACCGCCAGCACAACCTTCCACTAAAGCTCCATCAATACTCTCTGTAAATAAATCTACCTCTATCGCATCTGAACCAAAACTATTGGCCTCAAAGAATATGGCAGAATCATATAAATCATCCCCTACATCTGCAATGGCTAATTTGATAGAATAAGTTTGACATTGTTGTACAAAAGCTCTGGCCGTCAGTACGGTGGTCAATCCATCGTAAGTAAGGGTAAGGCTACCCATATTATCTCTGAAAAGGTGTTCATTTACAGGGTTACAATCAGGAAGCGTACTATTAGCCGTACAAGAATTAACGCCCGTACCACTTCCATCAGGATCTAAGGGATGGATGGTTTTTACAGACACGGGATCATTAGCAGTTCCTGGTACAATGGCTAAGTTGGTCCAATCCGGATAGCCTGGTCCCGATAAAAAGAAACCAAATACATCATTAAAGCAATTACATCCGAATTCAGGGTACTCCTCAGAGGCAAACACATATTTAAATTCTACCGTATCATTTTTTGGAATAAACTCTATTTCATAAACCGCCGCATCCTCAATTCCTCCATCGTTGACGATACTAGATAAAGTTGGATCAGATGCCATACTACCATTGGTGTGGCCCTCTCCAGAATTAGTATTTGGTTGGCTAGCGAGTAAGGCTCTTCCTGTGGTCATCATAAACCCTTCGGACATACCCACATCGACATTCCCATTTTTAAAATACCCTACCGCTTCCTTTTGACCACTGAATTTGACATTTATAATATCAATTCCTTTCCCCGCAAACACTTCATTGATTAAACTCTCTGGAGTTAATGGAGTGGATAGGGCAGGTTCTACCTCTATTTGAGCGAGCAAGGGAGAATAGCAACAAAAAAAGAATATACTAATCGTCCCCAATAAAATACGTTGTACTAGTGCTTGCATAACCAATAAGACATCGTTGTTAAAAGATAGGATAATGAAAAACAACCGTTGGTGTGGGAGGTGAAACCCTACATAATGACGAGTTCTCAATTTTGAATGAAGAATTTTTGAATTGTGAATGGATGGTCGTTTTTAATCTTAGCGTTTTCGTCTTATTACATCTCGATTATTCAAAATTCAATCATTCAAAATTCAACATTGAGTACTTACGACGCAAAACGGGTAACCCTCTGATCTTAAGGAAATAAGACCAAGATCAATCGTTTAGGTCATCATTACGATGGGGCATATTGATTGGCGGGGGAACCAGCAATATCGATGGGAGGTAAAGTAATTTTTATAGAAAGAGGGTAATACTTGTATTAAACAAAAAATTAGCCAAAGAGCTTTATTAACTACTTTTCTTTATGCTATATGTTTGTCGGGAGTGGGAACAATTATTGTTGTCCTGCTTTTATATACAGTTTAAAGGGAGGAAAGAAGTACCCTATCAACTTCCTTTCTCGTCACTAAATTGTAGTAACTTCTTTCAAAATTCAAATTTTATCGAAAAAATCAGCAGTTCCGTCAAAAGGACGCTATTTTTGAATGATAAATACGAAAATGCTTCGTTTATTTTATCCCGTGACTTTCCGTCACTGGATAGTTTTAGAAAACAAAATTTATCTAGCTGTTTTAATTGTTGAATTAAAACAGAAAAATTGATTAATGAATGTCTAAGTATTTAAGACATTCAAAATTCAAAATTCTTCATTCAGCATTAATTTAACATATGGGTCAATTTATCAAATTTGTATTTGCATCTTGCTTAGGCGTTTTCTTGGCGATGCTCGTGTTGATGTTTGTGGGGGCAGGCATGGTTGGAAGTGCAGCAAGCAGTAGTTTTGGGAAAAAGAAAGTTTCTGTTAAACCCAACTCCGTCTTAGAGATCAACTTTAATGAACCAATACCCGAAAAGACGAATAATGTTCCAATGGATCCCTATTCATTTGAGAATGAGGAAGTTGTTGGTGTACATGATATAGTTAAAGCGATTGAAAAGGCGAAAGACGATAGTAATATCAAAGGCATCTTTTTAGATGCTACTTCTGCTAGTGGGGGCTTTGCCTCTCGCTCTTTAATTAGAGATGCATTAATCGATTTTAAAGAAAGCGGTAAGTTTATCACCTCCTATTCAGAGGGGTATTCTCAATCGGGCTATTATATGGCATCGGTTGCAGATGAAGTATTTGTTCATCCGGTTGGAGGGAGCATTGATTTTAGGGGATTTGGTTCGGCGATTCCCTTTTTTAAGGAGGGGCTTGATAAGTTAGGGGTGAAGATGAATGTTTACTACGTAGGAAAATTCAAAAGTGCGACAGAACCTTTTAGACGGAATGATATGAGTGCGGAGAATAGAAAACAGATAAAGGAATATTTGAATCCTATTTATGAAGGTTTTTTAGCGGACATTGCTGCTAGTAGGGAGGTGTCTGCAGGAGAGTTAAAAAATATTGCGGATAATTGGTTGGTCAGAACACCGGAAGATGCAGTGAGCTACAAGTTAGCAGACAAGATAGGTTATCGAGATGAAGTGATTGATGCGCTGAAAGAAAGAATGGGATTGGACGAAGATGATAAAATTAAAAAAGTAACGATTAAAGACTATGCACCAACTGCTCGCTCTACGGACTTTTCCATTAAAAATAAAGTAGCAGTCATTTTTGCTGAAGGGGGCATTAGTAGTGGTGAGGAGACTGCTGGAGAAATTAAAGGAAAACACTATACGAAAATCATTCGAAAAATTCGGGAAGATGATAAAGTGAAGGCGATTGTACTTCGGGTCAATTCTGGAGGAGGAAGTGCCTTGGTATCTGATAATATTTGGCGAGAATTTAGCCTAGCACAAAAAGAAGGAAAACCAGTAGTGGTTTCTTTTGGAGATGTGGCTGCTTCGGGTGGGTATTATATCGCTTGTATGGCGGATAGGATATATGCTCAGCCCAATACCATCACTGGGTCTATTGGTATTTTTGGCATGATTCCTAATATGTCTGAGTTATTGAATGAAAAATTAGGAATTAATATCGACACGGTTAAAACGGGTCGCTTTGCTACCAGTATCAATAATTATGAAGACCAAACGGCCGAAGAAGCAGCGATCATGCAACAATCCTTAAACAGAGGATACGAAATATTTTTGGATCGAGTTGCCAAAGGAAGAAATATGACGAGAGATCAAGTGAACGAAGTGGCGCAAGGTCGAGTTTGGACGGGAACAAAAGCATTGGAGTTAGGATTGGTAGATGAGTTAGGGGGCTTAAAAGAAGCCTTAGCGCATGCGGCAGAGTTAGCAGAGTTAGAGAATTACCGAGTTGCCGAATATCCAAAAATTAAAGAACCCTTCCAACAGCTAATGGATAAATATTTAAACCCCAATACCCAAGATGCGAAAGCTGCTATTTTGAAAAAGGAATTAGGGGATCTATATCCGCACTATAAAGAGGTACGAGAAGTGATAAGTGCTAAAGGACCACAGGCTCGATTGCCTTTTATTATTGACTTTGATTAAACGACTCTTGGTGACTATGCCGTAAGTTTTTTGACGCTGAGAGACACTGACAAATATGACTTTTTTATATTTCTAAACCACCTAACTAAAAACATAAAAAAATCATAAAAAGTCAGCGTCCTTCAGCGTCAAAAAAATAAATTATACTGCGGACGGGATAAATTACCGAAGATGCTTGAATCGTTTATTTGTTTAACTGTTTATTCGTTTACAAACTATACTTGGATAAACAGTTCAACAATTCAACAAATAAACAGTATTGGAAAATCGGATATTTATCCCGTGTTCAGTATATATAAAACCGACTTACTCCCCACAACGCTCCCACTCAATACAACTGAGCGCGAGCCAATCCTTCCGAAAAATCACGTATATCCCCACGAATAGGACGTATCACCAATTCACCACTAGCATCCATAAACCCAATCCCACTTCTAAAGGCAGCCCGAACCAAGCCCTCTTTTGCATCCCAAGCAAGACCGAAATCTGCTTCCGTCAACTCTTTTCCATCTTTATTTAAATAGCCATAATAAAAGCCAATCCGATAAGCCGCAATATCTTCTGAGAATTGGTTGACTTGGTCATATTTAAAAGAGGTTATAGGAATACCGGCAGAAGAAATAACGCCATATTTTTTTCCATTAAAGGCGACCCATCTATCTTGACCTAGGGGATATAATTGCTCATAGGTGGGTGGCATTTTCCACGAACCCTGTCCATCAATTAACCCATATCCCTTCTCTGTTTTCGCCGCCGCATAGTCATTTTGAAAATCACTACAAGCCAGGTAAGTTGGGGAGATTTTCCATTCTCCAGCTTTATTCAAATAGCCAAATTTTTCCTTCTGCTTCGCTCTAATCCTTTCTTTAGTAGCGTTACCCATTGTTGTGTACTTCGGTGGCAAGACCCATTTTCCTTGTGGGTTTATCAAACCATACTGGTTGTCTTTTTTAACCTTAGCTAAACCATTTTTAAACTCCCAATTTTTTTGATACTGATCTGGAATAGCGATCTCTCCTTTCTGATTAATATACCCATAGGTGGTGCTATCCCTAAACACTGCGAGCCCCTCTGAAAAATCATGTAATTCGGTCCACTTAGGCTCGAGTACCCATTCTCCTTTTTTATTAATCATTCCCATCTGATCTTGATCTGATAATACTCTTGCCTGCCCATCCGAAAAAGGCCACACTGCTTTAAATTTTATTGGGATAATAATGGCTCCTTTTTGATTAATAAATCCCCATTGATCTTTTATCCTTACCGCAGCTAATCCCTCTTGAAAATCCCTTGCATCGTCGAATTGTGGATCAATAACCGTCGTCCCCTTTTTATCAATATATCCCCATTTATAATGGGCTACATCAAAGTCTTTTGTCGTATCGACCTGATCTCCATAGGCAGCATCGTCTAAGCAAGAACAGAGGAGGAAAAATATTCCCACAAATAAAGAAGAGAGTTTGGACATCTTTTTTACTTTTGTCGGGTTAGGTGATTGGGTGGATTGGTGTTGTGGCATTATGGCGCTATGGTATTGAGGCTGGTATTGTTTCATACGATAAAATTTCACTTTCGAGAATATGCCTCTACCATAATACCAAAAAACCATAACACCACAAAACCAAAAAATGAACCTTTGATCTTTAACCAATCGAATGGCAGTAAAACACTGGATACAAGCAATCCGTTTAAGAACCCTCCCTTTAGCAATTGCTAGTATTGGGATGGGCAGTATTCTAGCTGCCGCCCACCAAGTTTTCGATGGATATGTATTTGGCTTAGCTGCCTTGACGGCTATTTGTTTACAAATATTATCTAATTTATCGAATGATTATGGAGATTCTGTTCATGGGGCAGATAGTGCAGACCGAGTGGGTCCAAGTAGAGCAGTGCAAACGGGTGCCATTACTGCTGCTGTGATGAAAAAAGCGATGATGGTCTTAGCACTACTTTCTCTTTCAGCTGGTTTATCTCTATTATTCTATGCCATTCGTTCCAGACAAGATTTTATCCTCTTTTTAGTGTTGGGTATTTTGTCTATCATTGCAGCCATCACTTATACCAGTGGTAAAGTACCCTACGGATACAAGGGCTTAGGCGACCTAATGGTGTTGATATTCTTTGGTTGGGTGGCTACTTTGGGTACGTTCTATTTACATGCGCATACCTTTTATTGGGCCCACGTTTTACCAGCTACCGCCTTGGGATTCTTGACAATCGGGGTATTAAATGTAAACAATATTCGGGATATAGAGTCGGATAAATTAGCGGGAAAATATTCCATTCCTGTAAGAATAGGCAGAAAAAAAGCGGTGTATTATCATTGGTTTTTATTAGGAGGAGCAATTGTGTTGACCACGATATATGTTTTATTGACTAATTACTCTATCTCTAATTTTTTATTTTTAATAAGTGTCCCTTTGCTTTGGATAAACGCTCGAGCGGTGCTTATTAAAAAAGATCCGAAGCAATTAGATCCCTATTTAAAGCAAATGGCCATTAGTACCTTGGTCTTTGTTTTGACTTTTGGGATTGGACTATTAATTTGATTGTTTCCCGCAAAGTTGCGCGGAGGTTTCGCTAAGTAACGCTAAGTAATACTCTGCGAAACTTAGCGAAACCTTTGCGAGACTTAGCGGGAAACAACATCATATTAAGACTATATTTATGAGAATTACACAACAACCCACCTTCAAAGATATAAAAAGTATCCACCAGGCGATACAACCATTTATCAATAAAACACCAGTTCTATCCTCGTCCAGTATCAATCAAATTAGTGGAGGTACGCTATTTTTTAAATGTGAAAATTTCCAAAAAGTAGGGGCCTTTAAAATGAGAGGAGCAGCCAGCGCGACACTAGCCTTGACACAAGAAGAATTAGCTAAAGGAGTCGCCACCCATTCCTCAGGCAATCATGCGCAGGCGGTTGCCTTAGCTGCGCAAAAGATGGGAGCGAAAGCGTATATCGTCATGCCTAGCAATGCGCCTGCTATAAAACGAGCAGCCACTAAAGGGTATGGAGCTGAGATTATTACTTGTGAATCTACCTTAGCAGCCCGCGAAACAACATTGAAAGAAGTCGTGGCTAAAACTGGAGCCACCTTTTTGCATCCCTATAATAATTACAATGTGATCGCTGGACAAGCAACTGCTGCTAAAGAATTAATAGAGGAGGTGGGAGAACTGGATATCGTCATGGCACCCGTTGGCGGCGGTGGCTTGATGAGTGGCACTGCCATTACCACCAAAGCCTTACTACCTAATGCTCAGTTGATAGGGGCAGAACCTGAATTGGCAAATGATGCCTATCGCTCCTTTACTTCTGGCACGATGCAATACAATACCCGAGTGGATACGATTGCAGATGGCTTACGCACGAATCTAGGGGAATATACCCTCGCTATAATTCTACAAAATTTGGATGATATTATCACGGTATCAGAGGAAGAAATTATACAAGCGATGCGTATCATTTGGGAACGAATGAAAATCATCATTGAACCTTCTTGTGCGGTGCCTTTTGCTGCCGTACTCCAACAGCCAGCACGTTTTGCAGGCAAACGCATTGGCATTATTTTATCGGGAGGTAATGTGGATGTGGAGAATTTGCCTTTTAGGGGATTGGTGACTGGTGATTAGTCCAATCATTGTTCATAGAGGAAATTCTCGATATACTCGTCGGGAGAAGAGAGAGATAAGCATTTCAAGTTAAGAGACTTGAAATATCGGCTCTTTTTCGATGTTTCAAGTCTCCAGACTTGAAACCCATATCCAGGTCGTCTCCTGACGACAGCTTTAGTGAAAATATACTTTATCAACAAATAAGTCATTCGTTATCAAAGTCTTAAAGTTTTCTTCTTCTTATGCAATTTTAGCTTCCATTCCGTCTCAATTAAGAAGAATATTCGGCTTATTTAAACGTTTTTAGGCGGATAGACCCTGAATTAAATTCCAATAGATATGAAATTTGTAAAAAAAATAATAGGATTTTTAGTATTTCTCTTAGTCGTAGTGATGATTGCAGCGATTGCCATTCCATTCCTGTATAAGGACAAAGTGGTGGAGTTGGTGAAAGAAGAGGCTAATAAGACCTTAAATGCAAAGATGGATTTCCAAGATGTGGATATCTCTTTATTGCGTAGTTTCCCTGATTTGAATGTGCGATTAGAGGGCGTAACGATTGAGGGAGTGGAGGATTTTCAAGACATCCCTTTATTCAAGGGCAAAGGGATTGAACTAGAAATGAATGTATTAGATGCCTTTGCTGCAAAGGATAATTTTCCCGTCACTTCTGTCACTTTTCAAGAACCTAATTTAAACATTTTAGTGCTTGAAAACGGACAGGCGAATTGGGATATTATAAAACCTTCAGAAGGAGAGAGTAGTGATTTTTTGGTGAAGTTGAAGCAGTATATTGTTGAAAATGGCAATTTTCAATATATAGACAGAGGGTTAGATTTTCAAATGGAATTGGCAGACCTGAATCATACAGGTAGTGGTGCTTTTTCTTCAGATGAATTCGACTTAACAACGAAAACGTATGTCCCAAGGGCGAATGCTACTTTGGAAGGGATCGATTATCTACACAATGCGAAGGCAGATATGGATGCTATTATCCACATGAATATTCCAGAACAGAAGTTTACGTTAAAAGATAATGAATTGACGCTAAACGATCTGAAAGTTAATACAGAAGGTACTTTTGATATTAATAAAGATCATTATGTATTGGATTTGGATTTCCAATCTCCTCAAGGCGATTTCAAGAGTCTATGGTCCATTATTCCTGGCGTATATACCGCTGATTTTGCGCAGGCGAAGATATTGGGAAAAATGGGATTCAAAGGCGCTGTAAAAGGCATCTATAATCCAACTATTCCTCGCTACCCAGCCTTTAAAATAAATGCAGATATAGACAATGGAAATGTACAATACCCAGATATGCCCGTAGGAGTAACAGGTATTTTTACCAATGTTTCCATCAATAGCCCTAACTCAGATTTTGATCGAATGGTGGTGGACATTCCACAGTTTAAAATGAATATCGGAGAAAACCCTGTCAATGGTTCTTTTAATTTGAAAAACCCTGTTTCCGATCCAACGGTAAAAGGACAGTTGAAAGGCATCATTGATTTGAAAGAATTAGGTAGGGCAGTTCCGATTGACGGAATTACCAATCTAAGTGGTACCATCAACTCAGATGTTGTTTTTAATGCTTCTCAATCACAATTAGAGAACAAGCAATATGACCAAGTAACTGTCAATGGTCAAATGAATATGCGAGAGGTAGTGATAGAACAAACGGGAATTCCTCCAATTGCGATTCAGCAATTGCAAGCAGACTTCAGTCCTCAACAAGTTAAAGTAGAGCAGGTAACTGCTAAATTGGGGGAAAGCGACATACAAGCTTCTGCTCAATTCGACAATATTTTAGCTTATTTCAGTCCAGAACAAACGATGAAAGGCAAAGTGGATTTCACGTCCAATTATGTCAATGCAGATGAATGGATGAGCACAGATACGACCACTCAGGTGGGCATGACTCAGAAAGTAGAAAAACCTTTTGACCGTTTTGATTTTGATGTAAATGGGTCGATTAAGAAAATGGATTATGCGACCTATGAGTTGACAGATATGATAATGAAGGGGGCAATCGGAGCGAATGAATCGGACATACAAACCTTTTCTACTAAGATTGGTGAGAGTGATATTCGTGCCTCTGGAAAGGTCAATAACTTAATGGATTATCTGACTGAGAACGAAGTATTGACTGGTGAAATCGACCTTCAATCTAACTACTTGGACTTAAATCAGTTCATGGTAGAAGAGACCGCTGCTGCTTCTCAAGAACCCTTGGAAGTGATTCCAGTACCTGACAATGTAGATTTGACAATTCATTCCAATATCAAAAAAGTTCGATACACCAATTTTGATTTAAATAATATCAAAGGAGATATAATTGTAAAAGAAGAGAAAGCAGAAATGAAGGAGGTGGTAGGAAAAAT
>CALJIQ010000137.1 GCA_937973995.1 uncultured Saprospiraceae bacterium | reverse complement strand
GGGCAGAATTATTTCAGTTTGCCACAGCAAACTGAAATAATTCTGCCCCCAAAAGACCCTTTCCCGTCACGTAGCATGAAGAAGCGTAAGCTTCTGAACCCGAAGGGATGGGATGCCAAGTGACGAGATTTGCAAAAAGTGTAGGGTTTTAAAAATCTGCAACAATCCTATCTGTCAATAAAATCTCATCTGCGAAATCAATTCCAAATCAACGGAATCTGCGATTCAAAATCAAGCGTTGCGTTGTTTAAAGAATTTCAAAAGCGCATTCACATAGGACTCATTCGTCTGAATACTCATCACATCTGCGCCCGTTTTTCTAAACGTCTTGGTTAGATATTCATAATTATCCTGAAACCATTTTTGATATTCGGCACGGATAGTTTTAGAAGAAGTATCCAACCAGATTTTCTTACCAGTCTCTGCATCTATCACTCTGACCAAACCGACATTAGGAATTTCTTTTTCTCTGTGATCGTATAAGTGGACGCCAATAATATCGTGACGGCGAGCGGCTATTCGGAGGGAGGTTTCATAATCTTTAGCAAAGAAATCAGATAGCAAAAAGGCGATACTTCTTTTTTTGATGATATTATTCAAATACTCTAGGGCGGTCGAAATATTCGTGCCTTTTCCGCTTGGTTCAAAATTGATTAATTCTCGGATGATTCTAAGAATATGAGGTTTCCCCTTTTTGGGAGGAATAAATTTTTCGACTTTATCAGAAAAGAAAATGACGCCTACTTTGTCATTGTTGTTGATCGCTGAAAATGCCAATACGGCAGAAATCTCTGTAAGAATTTCATTTTTTAATTGGGTATCTGTTCCGAAGTAAGACGAGGGACTTACATCAATGACTAACATCACGGTTAATTCTCGCTCTTCTTCAAATATTTTCACATAAGGCTCTCCAGTTCGAGCGGTTACATTCCAATCTATATTTCGCACATCATCTCCATAGTGATAATTTCGCACTTCACTAAAGGACATCCCTCTACCTTTGAATGCCGTTTGGTATTCACCCGAAAAAATTTGATTGCTCAAGCCCTTGGTCTTGATTTCAATCCTTCTTACTTTTTTTAGTAGTTCGCTGGTTTCCATATATGAGGAGTCAGGAGTCAGGAGTCAGGAGTCAGGAGTCAGGAGTCAGGAGTCAGGAGTCAGGCAGGTCACTAACTTCTGACCCCTGACTCCTGACTCCTGACCCCTTCTATTTAAAAAAATCGCCGAATAGGAGTCTTCTTCTTCATGTTCGACTTGATCTTCTTAAAAGGAATGATGACACTTTGGCGACCATAGATGCTATGAAAGTCTGTAAAAAATTCTAAGCCTTCTTGTCCGACTGTAAAGAGGGTGAAATTTTGTTGATCCATCCAAGCTTGATAGCTGATATCGTATTTATAAGTATCATCAGCAAGTAAGGATTTTTGGATGTATTCTTTTATATAGGATCTATAATCAAACTTTCGTTTAAAAATATCTTCTAGCTCGATAGAGGCTTTATTCGCAAAATCGTAATTGAAGGCTTTGGTCATTTTTTCCTCATTCCATGTATTATGGAAGGTCAATAAACCGCTCAAGAAATGGTCTTTAAATTGGGTGATCTCTGTCCAAGCATAGCCTCTTTGAGAGGCCCGCAAATTAGGTTGAGATGGGTTATTGCGAATAGAGGAGGAGGTAGCTTTACATTCTCGAATCCAATCTTTTATTAGAAAATTCATGATTTGGTCAAAGAGAGGATCATGAGATTTAGGGTATAAAAAATCGTAATTGGAGAAATAATCAGCATACTCAATGCAATTCATTTCAAGATGGCTGTCCAATTGGAAGGCCGCAAAACTCTGGCTATTATTACTATTGTAAAAACTTGCGTTTAACTCTTGTCCATTTTTGTAAATAGCTCTGATGGACCCTAACTGTTTTTGGGTGTTGGGATCTATCAGATTTAAAACCAGATTATTATTACTATTTAGTTCTCCTCTGATCGTATATTTTGTTTTGTCTTTTAAAAAGAAAGCGGCTCCGACTATTCTTTGATTATCTATTTTCTGTAAAACCAATTCCACCTTTCTTTTATCAATCTGTCCACTGTAAGAATGAATCCATTTATTATCTCCACAATTGGTATAATCCGCACTTTGTGGAGTGGTTTCTTTGAAGAGAATTTTACTGCCTACCGTTTGTGTCGTATTTTCCCACACTGCTTGGATGGCATTGCCCAAATATTTTCCAGTTATAAAACCACTTCGTTGGTTATTTCTATCATACTCTTCTAATTGTATTTGGTTATCGCTAAGCGTCCCTGATAATCTAAAACGATCTCCGCTTTTTAAATAAATAAATTCGCCAGAACAATTGTTATTATGACAGTTTAAAGTCATCTTGACTTTATTAATATCATCCATTCTTCCTTCGTAATGGACCATATTATTACTAGATACTGGCACAGAAGTATAGGATTGGGAGAACCCCATTACCGCAAAACTAAGCGCCAGAAATAGGAATGATATTTTTTGATAATTATTCATAAGTTTTTGTTGGTATGGGGATTTAGTAGTAAGTCAAGTTAATTATGATAAGTTGCATCTAGTTAATGTCCCGTAGTCAACATCTAAGCGGGAGGCTTGTCAAAAAACTGTTTGAGCATTAGCGTAGGCTTGATGCCAGAGCATCAAAGAGCTAAGAAGCGAGTTTTTTTTTGACTAGAATTTTTTGTTTCTTTTTTTTTCTATGAAAAAAAGAAAGTCAAAATCTAAATTCAACTTATCATAAATTGATTGACTTACCACTTAGGACGAAAAACTAAAAATTAAGCCAACCGCCCGATCATACTACTTCATTCAATTTGAACATCCACATCGTTTATTCGTTCTAGAGAAAGTTTATAACACCCACCATTGTACCTGAATGGAGAAAAAACAAAGGTGTTAAAATCAGAATTTTTCTTATTTTTTCCAAACCTAAAAATTTAATTATTTATGAAAAGTGCAAAAATGTTTTTCTTGCTTTTAATGACTACTGGCTTATTGGTAGTTGGTTGTGAAGAGAAAACTAAGTCTGAAAAAGCTAAAGATAAAATAGAAGAAGCTGCGGACGCTGTAGGGGATCTATTCGAACAAGAATCCAGTGATTTAAAAGAAGAGCTCAAGGAGGCAAGAGAAGATATAAATGATCGGATAGGTGGCTTGAAAGCTAAATTAGCAGATGCTACGGATGAAACCAGAGAAGGTATTAAGAACGGAATTAGTCGGTTAGAAATCCAACGAGATAAATTAGATGCTAGTTTAGAACGCATGGGCGATAATGCAAAAGAAGATTGGGCATCTTTTAAATCCGGCGTTAGAAAAACGTTGCAGGAAGTAGAACAAGATTTGGAGGAAGTAATTAATTAATAATCATCGCTACGCTATAGATCACTTCTGTCAACCCTGTAAGGCGAATTGTCAATCCGTCTTACAGGGTCTTTCAAATTCCTATGTACTTTGTTGGCGGCAGCCAACAAAGTAAACATTATAGTATTGGCTTTGCCAGATTAGAAGCAAAAACGAATCATAGTAATCTTTACTATCATCTATTTACTTTTGCTTCTTGACCATTCGATTTATTCATGGCGGATTTATTTATTGATTTATTAAAGACTTTTTTGGGAGGATATATTTCGTTGATACCCATGCCTCCAACCACACCAAAATCTAGTGTCGTAACTGGGAAAGGGATCGTAATGCCATGCGCATCGAATGCTTTTTTAAGGGCTATGATTGCTTGGCTTTGTGCCTCTAAATAATCTTTTTGTGCCGTTATATTTTTCCAAAAACGGATTTTAAAATTAATGGAACTATCTCCAAAACCTGTATAAAAAAATTCTATTGGTTTGGTTTCTCTGATATTCATTCCACTATTCTCAATGGCTTCAATAGCAACCTTCTTTACTTTTTCTAGATCATCTCCATATGCAACACCACAGGTAACATCTATTCTTCTGCGACCATTGTGGGTATAATTGATTAAAGGGGTTTGTAGCACTTCCTTATTCGGAATGATGATCTCTTGACCTTGTGGAGATAAAATAACAGTAGAGCGGAGGTTGATTTTTTGGATTCTCCCAAAGAAATCATTGGTCTCCACCAAATCGCCCACTCGGTAGTAATCCCGAACACTCATCAAGACACCTGAGAACAAGTTAATCATAGGATCTTGTAGTGCCAGACCAACTGCTAGACCTGCCACCCCTGCTGTACCTAATAAGGCAGTGAGGGCATCACTCAAATCCAAGATATTCAAGATGACAAATAAGGAAATGAGCATAAATACAGTCACCATCATATTGGCCAATAGACCAGCTACTGTTCGATTAGCACCTGTTTTCTGTACGGCCTTTTCAGCGAATCCTTTCAGATTGCGAGCTACTACGATTGCCATACTCAATACGATGGTGGCAAGAATGACATTTGGCAAACTAAGGATGATACTATCCAGCCAACCTTGCATTTTTTCTACTAATTTTTTGAAAGACTCTCTAAACTGTTCAAACATGAATTATTATATTTTTTCGTCGCCTTTCGGCATGTACGGAATGGAAAATGTAACACGGCATCAGCCAGGTCAATTCCGAACCCTGAGAGAAGGGTTGCAATAATCGGGGTTACACAAAAAGTGTGTGGTAGAAATTGAATAGACGCCAACTCTTATTGCTTGTTGACCTCCTATACTATAAAGTTTATGGGTGTATTTTGTTCGGTTGAATACCAAAAAATCAAATTTATTCTCTATCAAATACGGATTGAACATCTCTTTTATTGATCCGTTTTGATTAGTGTATGATTTTCAACTCGAAATAAATTTTAGACCTACTCTTACTCAACCTACAAATTGAAATATTATGGTAACAACAAATCAAGAAAAAGCTATTTCATACAAATCCGCTCAGTTAAAAGAAGACATACACCCCATTTTATACCAAAGATGGAGTCCTCGTATTTTTGCTGATAAACCTATAACAGATCAGCATCTACGACAATTATTTGAAGCATTGAGATGGGCACCTAGTTCTATGAACGAGCAGCCTTGGCGTATTCTTTACACTAGAAACGGCAGTGATATTTTTAATGAAATTTTCAACTGTCTAAGTGAATTCAATCAATCTTGGGTCAAAAATGCCTCTGTTCTATTGTTAACTGCTTATAAAGAGAAATTCGATAACGGGAAGGAGAATTTCCATGCCCTACATGATTTGGGCTTAGGAATTGCCAACCTCACTTTCCAAGCGCAACACCATTTAATAGCAGTTCACCAAATGGCGGGTGTTGACTGGCAAAAAGCCCATGAAGTATTCCAAATACCAGAAGGGTATCACGTGACCACAGCGGTAGCATTGGGGTATTATGGCGGAGAGTTAAGTGCCTTGCCAAATGACTTAATTGAAAAAGAAACTGCAAAGAGAAAGCGCAAAGCAATGGAGGAGATTGTTCTAGAAGATAAGTTCCCGATATAAACCTGCTGTAAAGAAAAAGATCTAAAGGTTATATTATTAAAAAGTTTTTCGTATATCGGTTTCCTAGCTACCGAATAAAGTCTAGTATATACTGAGAATAGGATGAAATTCTGACCTCTATTTCATAAGGGCTTCGGCAATAAATAACCTACCCACATAGGTATTTCTTTCTTTGTCCCTAACCACTTTTTCATCCTATTCGGAGTATAAAATTAAAAAAAAATGAAATTATTATCAGTAGGTGTAATGGCTATTTTGGTACTCCATTGGGTTGGTTGCGCCAATAACACAGTACAAAAAGATGCTACAAGTTATTCTAATATGGGAGAGAATTACAACCAGATATCTCAATCCTTATTGGAGGCAATTAAGAAAAAAG
This sequence comes from uncultured Saprospiraceae bacterium, assembly GCA_937973995.1. Lineage (GTDB taxonomy): Bacteria > Bacteroidota > Bacteroidia > Chitinophagales > Saprospiraceae > JAFMDF01. The sequence goes on along the minus strand of CALJIQ010000137.1, from coordinate 547 downwards.
AACCTACTAAAAACTTGACAGATAAATTAGCCAATGTCTCCGAAGACGATCTAGCAGCTGCCTTAAAGACAGATAAAGAAAAACTCGCCTTTTGGGTAAATATTTATAACGCCTATATCATTTTGGTACTCCAAGATCAACCAGCGTTATATGAGGATCGGGGTTCTTTTTTTAAAAAGGATCAGGTAAAAATTGCCGGAAATCTATTGAGTTTTGATAAAATCGAACATGGGTTTATTCGCAACTCCACGCTCAAATTATCAAAAGGCTATATCAAGGACCCATTTCCAGGAAATTTAGAAAGAAAGTTCAGAGTGAAAGAAAAGGATGCTCGCATCCATTTCACTCTCAATTGTGGGGCTAAAGACTGTCCGCCTGTTTTTATATATAATCCAGACACATTAGAGGAAGACTTTGATCGAGTCGCTAGTACCTATTTGAATCGGGTAAGTAGTTATGATGAAGCCAATGGAGTGGTGACCACTACGCCTTTGTTCAATTGGTTTACGGGAGATTGGGGCGGAAAAGATGGGGTACGGAAAATGCT
>CALJIQ010000136.1 GCA_937973995.1 uncultured Saprospiraceae bacterium | reverse complement strand
AAAATGGTTTTTCAAAACCATTTTTTTAGATCACTGTCTCCAAAAACCCTATTGCGAGGCGGCGTCAGCCGCCGATCAAATCAAATCAAATCAAATCAAATTCGTTATTCTAAATGGCGATTCGCATAATTAATAATCAATCAACTTTTTTGGGAAAAGTCCAATTCTTAACCTAAAACAGTATATATCATTCAAGCCAAGAAAATTTATAAACTTAACAAAAACTGCATCGTATCCTGTGCACCTGCATAAGTAAATAAATCAGGTATATGACTTGTACCCATTCGTTTAGTAGGTAGATCACCCAAAGGTTGTTCACTAACTACTTGATGGATATGTTCTTGTTGATTTTTAATCAATTCTTGTAAGTGAGCTTGATTGTCATAATATTCATAATGCAAGCAAGCAATTCGAGATTCAATTGATGGATCTTCTATTAGCAACAAACATCCATTCGCTTTAAAGGGCTCATTATTCAATAAATACAAAGAATAATTATAATCAAAGTTATTCTTATATCTACTATTTAGAACCATTTCTTTGTGTTCATGAAGGATTTCTAATAAATGATTTAAATCGTAATTGTTAGGAACATATATTTTAGAGACACTTTCTTTTGTCAACCCATAATAGGCACATATATCATCCCCCAATGCCACTAAATTCGCATCCGTCTCCGCCCCCGTTAAAACCGCAATACTAGATTGGTTAGTTCTTAAAATATGGGGATACTTTCCAAAGTACCGCTCAAAATAGGGATTTTCTTTACCAGATTTGGAAGCGATAATCGCATCAAATCCTTTTAAAAAACCGGCTATTTGAAAATAAGAAGCACTGGCAGGATTCCATTTGGCCATCATTTTTACTAAATGAGGAATGGTGTATTCGTCTTCTTCAGAAAGCTTTATGACTGCCTGATGTCCTATCAAAAAAATAGCCGCTATATCCACTAAACCATCAAAAGGTTCTTGACTAGATAATACCAATCCGACCTTTTTAGCATTCATACTATCCGAAACATGATAAAATGTGGCCCATTTATTCAAGGAGGAAGGATTCAAACAATAGGTACCTAATGCCTTCGCTGCTCTTAAACTGTTTTTTTTGGTTAACCAAGCATTATTATGCGCTACCCGATGCAACACCGCTTGTAAAAATTCATCTTCTGAGGCTAAGTATGCTCCTAATTTACTCAGTAAGTCGGTCCTTTCTTTTAGAGTCATCTAAAATTTTCTTTGTCTTCTTCAATCCCAATTGCCGCAACGTTTTCATATTATTTGCGGGGATTTGTTCTGTTGATCCATATTGTTCAATTGCTTTTTCTATGCTTTCTTCCCTCAATAGGTGTAACATAGGAAAAGGAGACCGATTGGTATAGTTTGTTACCTCCTCTACCCTCGTTCCTGCAAACTGATATGCTGGATGAAAGGAAGCAATTTGAATCAAGCCATCCAATTGGAGTGTAAAGATAAGGTGGTTTGCCACATCTAAAAAGTCATTATAATCCAAGAAGTCTAATAATAGGTTGGGATGGATGAGTAAAGTGGTTTCTACCGCTTTAGCAGGCGTTTTTTGTATATAGAGAAGTTCATCTCTTAAAACTTCAATAAATTCCTCTAAATCCCTCCCTTCATAGACAACATAGCGTATTCGGTCGTTTTTATAAGGATGCTGGGCAAATGGACATAAATTTAGCTGAACAACGAAGTCATTTATCCAGTTTTTAGTTTGTACAATGTAATTCATTAGAGGGTGAAATTTTCTTTCCCTGATGGGAATTCCTTACATTTGCGCCTGCTTGGTCACCGAATCCAAAATAGTAAAGCCTAACCCTAACCTCTTTTTACCACTATTTTAGATCAAACAATAAACTTAGAATGAGTAAAAGTAATTTTTTTAAAACCCTTATTAATTTCACTAAGAATCTTAAAACAACGGGGGCGGTCTATAAGACCAACAAAAAGGTAGAAAGAGACTTATGTTCTAAAATTGATGAATCCACAAAGGTAGTGGTTGAATTTGGTACAGGATATGGGAATGTCACCCTTGAAATATTAAAAAAACTGCCTGATAATGGGAAATTATATTCCTTTGAAGTGAATGAGGAGTTTGTAAAAACCGTCAAACAAAATATACAAGACCCGCGCTTAGTGGTCATCAATGATACGGCACAAAACTTTGATAAATATGTTAAGGAGAAAGTAGATTGCTTTATCTCTACTATTCCTTTTACATTGATTCCCAAAGAAATATGTATCGAAATTATTCAAAAAAGTTATGCCGCTTTAAGAGCTGATCGCTACTTCTGCAAAGCCCAATACTCAAAACTACATTTCAAAAAATTCACGGCGATCTTTGATTATTGTAGTAGTTCTTCCGTTCTAGACAATCTCCCTCCTGTCTATATCTATTATTGTAAAAAGACAAAAATTCCGAACCGATTAAAAGGAAAGAAAAAGAAAAGGTTGTTAGTATTGACAAAAAAATAACTTCCACAGTTTTATCTTTCAATTGATTCTTTTTCAAATAGGTTTTTCAACCCATTGTGAAAAAGAAATCATTTGAAAGATGCGGAATTTATTTTTTGTCATGTTTAGTGGAGCAGGAGCTTTTTAGTTAGTAGCCTTTGATTAGCATTAATAGTAATCCAATACAATCCCTTGGGTAAATGGGCTATTTTTAGGTGATTAACTGTTTCTCTAAATATGCCTTCTTGGACTAACTGACCTTTACTATTAGTAAGGGTATAGGGTTTTTCCTTGTTTTGATTTGTAAAGGCTATGGTGACGGAATAGTTTGATGGGTTAGGGAATACGTCTATTTT
>CALJIQ010000135.1 GCA_937973995.1 uncultured Saprospiraceae bacterium | reverse complement strand
CGCAACTCCTTATACTCCCCTCTAGCATGTTTTAAAAAGCCAGAAGCTTGTCCATAGATCGAAGGCACTTGCAAGGTACTCATCAAATAATGCCCATCCAAAAAATCTTTGATACCTCCTGAAATGATGACTTGTTGGCAGCGCATTTGATCTCCTAGTTCTTCCTTTATCTGGTTGGTCAATTGTACCATTTCTTCAGCGGAGTGACCAATATGGGTTAATTTTTGAAATCGCTGTCGTTGTACAGGATCGCTTCTTAATAGTTCCAATAAGGCAAAATTCGTCCCACCACTAGCACCGAAATCCACTGCCATTAACGGCAATTGAAACAAGGCTTTTAAACTCTCATACCCCATCCCTTGCCCCACTTCTTTTACAATAACAGGAATAGGCAGTTGATCTAAAAAAGCTTGAATGGTTTCCAAAGGAGAATTGATAAAACGATCCCCTTCGGGTTGCATCCACTCTTGAAAAGGATTGACATGGATGATTAATCCATCTGCTTTCAATTTTTCAATGAGTCGCTCTACCTGATGTAATTGTTTCATGCCAATCAACTGCTCAACTTGGGCTACCCCCAAATTAGCATATAGAGGTAAATCGTTACCGATTAAATGCCGCACATCAAAGTCCGCTAAGGTCTCATTGCTATACAATAAAGATCGGCAAGAACCCAAGCCCATTCCCATTCCAAATTCTCCACAAGCACTAGCCAAATTATGATTGATGGTCTTTGCTAAGGCAGTGCCTCCCGTCATGCTAGACACCCACAAAGGGGTTTTCATAGACTTACCCAAAAAGTCAAAAGGTGGCGCAGGACAATCTCTAGGATGTGCCGCTAACATCGGCTCATAATAAAATCGTTGGTCTAATTGATCCACTCCTATCTGTGATTGGAATGCCAATTCAATATGATCTTTCTTCCGTTCTTTTGCTGTTGGGTCCATTTAAATAGGTATGAAGTATGAAGTATGAAGTATGAAGTATGAAGTATGGCTTTGTAATACCTTATACTTCATACCTCTTACTTCATACTTAATCACAAAGACAATCCACCACTGTTTTTAAACCGACAAACAGTAGTTCTTTCCCTTCTTTGGTAACAAAATTATCTTCTTCCTCTTCCATTAACGCATCTTCTATAAATGCTAACAAATCTTCTTGCGTTGTGTTGTCAAAAAAACCATCTAGTCGTTCTTTGAAGCGACGTGCCTTTGACGCGTGCAGCAGTACCCAGTTAGCTTCTTCTTTGGATTCAATTAAATCCGTTTCTATATGAAAAGACGTGCGTTGGACAATTTGAGAGGATTGCCAAATCACCAAGGCTAAATACAATAGATAAGCTTGTTCATCTTGCGTTAATAATTTAAAGTTTTCGGATAACAAGTAGGATAATAGGACGGGCTGATGGGCTTCTAGTTCCTCTATTACTTGGGTGTATTCTTCCTCCGAATCACTCATGCGAACAGCGACTTGCTCAATAATATCTTCTGATACAAATGGAAATGCCATTAATTTTTTGTTCAAAAATAAGATTTGTTTGAAAAATCAGGGTTGGTCTTAGGGGATTTCCTTAAATTGTGAGGTATTAATGAAAATACAACTTGTTTTAAACCACATTAGTTCACCTAGTATTTTCACATTAGTTCACATAGAACCCGTCGCTACGCTACGTGACGGAATAGGGTCTTTGGGGCAGAAATGTTCCAGTTTGCTGCGGCAAACTGGAACATTTCTGCCCCCAAACCCCTTAGTCCCGCCGCCGAAAGGCGGCGATTTAAAAAGTGTTCGATAGTAAAATTATTATCATGAAAAAGACAAGTACGGATAACTCCAGAAGAAAATTCCTTAAAACCACCGGTTCCACCATAGTTGGTAGTTCTTTAGCGTTCAATGTCTTGGCTAGTAACCAAGCGAAACATCACTTCAATGCAGATACCTTAAAAGTAGGATTGATTGGTTGTGGAGGTAGAGGAACAGGGGCAGCAAACCAAGCGATGAATTCAGATCCCAATGTGGTATTAACCGCTATGGCAGATGTATTTGAAGACCGAATGGAAACTTCTTACAATGCTTTGATGGAGGAAAATCCTGAAAAGATGAAGGTCAGCCCTGACAATAAATTCATGGGCTTTGATGGGTATAAAAAAGTAATTGAGTCGGATGTAGATGTAATTATTTTAGCCACTCCTCCTAGTTTTAGACCTGCTCATTTGGAAGCGTGTATTGATGCTGGAAAGCATGTTTTCTTTGAAAAGCCAGTGGCGGTAGATGCACCTGGTATTCGACGAGTTATTGCCACTGCCAAAAAAGCGAAGGAGAAAAATTTAGGCTTTATGTCTGGGTTCTGCTGGCGATATGATTATCCAAAAAGAGAAACCTACAATCGTATTTTAGATGGAGCAATCGGTGATATTCACACCGTTTATACGACCTATAATACTGGTGCTTTGTGGTGGAAAGAAACCAAGCCAAGTTGGGGAAAATTGAAAAAAGAATTGAGAAATTGGTTGTATTACAACTGGCTATCGGGCGATCATATTATGGAGCAAGCGGTACATAGTATCGATTTGATGTCTTGGGCAATGGGCGATAAATTGCCTATCCTAGCAACAGGTACGGGTGGTCGTCAGAGTAGAACGGAAGAGAAGTTTGGTAATGTGTATGACCATTTTTCCATTATTTATGAATATCCAAATGGCGATAAAGGTTTCCACATTTGCCGTCAACAGAAAGGTTGTTCTAGAGCATATCATATTGAAGCATTTGGTGATAAGGGTCGTGCGAATATGGATGTATTCAGCAAGCATGAAATCAAAGGCAATAAAAGCTGGGAATGGGAAAAAGAGCACAGCAAGAAAGATAAGAACAATATGTACCAAACGGAGCATGATGAATTATTCGCTTCTATCCGTGAGGGAAAACCGATCAATGATGGTATTCGAGCAGCTAATAGCACCATGTTAGCCTTATGGGGAAGAATGGTGGCTTATACAGGGGAGAGTTTAACCTGGGAACAAGCCTTGAATTCTGAAGAGGTGTTAGGTCCAAAAATTGATGAATATAATTGGGACTTGGATTGGAAAATGGCGGAAGTGGCGAAGCCTGGGATTTCTAAGTTTGCTTAAACTAAGAATATAAAATAGAGACCGTTTTGTTGAGAGAGAAGATAATGTTCAAAATCACACTCGAAATACTCGCTTAACGGCTAGTGGTTTTTTTAGATAATCGAATTGAAGTTTATCGGTAAGGCTATAAATTGTTTTTGAAGAATATCCAATTTCTGTAGGCTTCTGATAAACTTCAATTTCTTTTTTATTCAAATTTACAAGCCAAGCTTCTTGAATATTATATTTGGCATACAAAGGAATTTTGATTTCACGGTCAGATTGTTCTGTACTTTTAGCGACTTCAATGGCAAGATAGACTTGATTGGGTATCGGATGGGCATCTTCATAATAATCTTCTTGGTAAGCTACAATAGCTAGATCAGGTTCGGGTTCTGAATGCTTTCCAAGCGTAATAGGATTCTGAGTACGAACTATCATCTTTTTTATAAAAAGATCTCGTAGAATATCGCCAAGTCGATCTACACAAGCAGCGTGAGTACTTTTAATGGGAGTCATTTGAACAATTTGACCCTCTATTAATTCAACCCTGTCCTCTTCTTTCAAAATGCCAACGTCCACTAGCTTATGGTAAGCCTCTACCGTAAAGGCGTAAATTGGTAAATTATGAATACTTTCTGCCATAATTGAATTAATTGAAGCGTGAATGATATAGCAATTTACCAATAATTGCTAATTTCAACAACAAACGTTAAACAAAATGCAAAGACAAAACAGAAGAACCTTCTTAAAATACGCAGCAGGAGCAAGTGCCACCTTAGCGGTATTACCACATACGTTCTGCACCGTACCCACCAAAGCGGTTGCCACACCAAATCGCCCCTTAATCAAGAAAAGTCTAAAGTTTGGGATGATTAAAGAGGAATTGTCCATTATGGATAAATTCAAATTAATCAAAGACTTGGGATTTGATGGCGTGGAGTTAGATAGTCCGAATGATTTAGAGGAAAAAGAAATTTTAAAAGCTCGAGATAAAACAGGTATTGAAATTCCCGGTGTAGTTAACTCCTACCACTGGAAAATGCCGCTTTCTGATCCTGATCCCTCTGTGCGGGCGCAGTGTGTGGAATCTATGAAAACGGCTTTGCATGCCACCAAGCGATATGGAGGAACTACCGTGCTATTAGTGCCCGCAGTAGTGAATGAAAAAATATCCTATCTCGATGCTTATAAGCGGTCGCAAGAAGAAATCAGAAAGATATTACCGGTAGCAGAAGAAACAGGAATTAAGATCGCCATTGAAAATGTCTGGAATAATTTCCTTATCAGTCCAATGGAAGCAGCTCGATATATTGATGAATTTGACAGTTCCATGATCGGTTGGTATTTCGATGTAGGTAACATCGTTCGCTATGGATGGCCCGATCAGTGGATTCGCATTTTAGGCAAGCGCATTTTAAAAATTGATATCAAAGATTATAGTCGTAAAAAGCAAACGGACGAAGGAATTTGGGAAGGCTTTAAGGTAAAACTTGGGGATGGAGATAGTAATTGGTCCGCTGTTAATAAAGCATTGGCAGAAGTAGGCTACCAAGGCTGGGGTTCAGCAGAAGTCTCAGGAGGAGATAGAGTAAGATTAAAGGAAATTTCTGAGCGCATGGATCGCTTATATGCAGCGAAATAATTGGTCTATTGTTTCATTGCTCTATTGTCCTATTGTTTTTCAGCCACAATGTTGACACTGAGAAGTACTTGGACAGAAAGGACGAAACAATAATCTATTCCCGACCGATGGCTAACGCCGTCGGATGGGAAGACTCATCGGACGGCGCAGCCATCCGACGAGTTAATCCACTGTTTTATTTATTCTGTCTAACTACTGACAATGGAGCAATGAAACGATGAGAATTGTTAGATTGTTTGATGGTCAACGTGTTATTAACCATCAAGCCATCTAACAATTGCCATTCAAAGTATAATTAAAATATCACTTCCGTAGCGCCCCAACCATACTTAGGATGGTATTCGTTTTTAAAAGTTTTTACTTCTGGAATAGTAATCAATCGACTAGCTATCGCATCTTTCAGTTTTCCTTTTCCTAATCCATGAATGATAAATACTCGCTCTACCCCTAACTGAATGGCTTCCTCTATATAACTATCAAAATGCGCCAATTGGAGACGCATTTTTTCGGAATTATTTAATTTAGTAGTTTGCTCGGTAAAGCTGTCTAGATGGAGATCTAGTTCAATATTAAAATTCATGAAGGCCTTTACATCATGAATATTGTGAGAGACAAAATCCGCTTTCCTAGTTGGCGTAAGTCGTATGTTTTTTTGCGTATAGGTTTTTAAATCTTCTTCACTAGATGCCGTAGGGACTTCATTGGGATTAAATAAAAAATATAGATGAACTGGTCGGTTTAAGAGCGGAGCAATTTCTACTTTTTTAAAGAATTGCTTGGGTTTGATTTTAATAGACTTTGTTTGTTTCCCTTCTGTTCCTGCGGTGGTAATTTGGGAACAATCAATCGTAAAAGTAGGGGAATCATTCAACTGGTCGTACAATATTTCATCTAGTAAATAAACAGAGCTAGTCTCTAATTTGCCATGAAAAGTTTTGGGAACCGCATTCATTCGCTCTACCGTTAACCCAAATAAATAATCATAGGTCGTATCATTCAGTAAAAAAACTTTATATTTTTTTACGACCCCTTCGTGGTCGTAATCTGGGTCAAACGCTATTTGTACTCCAAAGCTTTTTCCAGTATATTCAATTTTCTTCGAGGGCGTTCCTACTTTCTTTGATCGGGTCTGTTTTCCTTCTTGCACAGCATATTTGGTAGGATGCGCTACATACTCCTCCTCTAACACGATGTCTTCTTCAAAAACAGGGATTTCCATCTTATCTAAGGTCAAATATACCTGTACCATGCCGTGTTCTAACACTTCCGTAATCGTACCTTTTGCCCCCGTATGTTTTAGCCTGACTTTTGTACCTACTGTTAACATAGATGGTTTTTTATTCAAGTTGCGAGTTATCGCCAACTTAAACTAATTAAGTCAATATTAAGTTTTTTTAAATCAAAAGCAGCGAATAAGGAAACGCTTTCGTTTTAGGGTTGGCTTAATGACTCAAAATATAAAAGCAGCCCTTTATTCTCTCACTAGTTTTATCATTCAAAAATAAGGGGCTGCCTACTTTTCCTCTAGCATTTCAAACAGTTCATCCACCTCTTCAAAGGATTTATACCCTATTTTTTCTTCTACACCACCTCTAATGCTCAATCCAACAGGCTGTATGTTTGTTAAAATAGCGGCTGTTTCGCTAGGCGTTGCCTGAATTCGGAGCAACACATTCATTTTTTGGCAGATTTGATGTAAATGCGATGCATTAAACGCCTGATTCTTCATTAAATCTGCCCAAGTCCAACCATTTTTGGCAAAATCAAATAAAAAATAATCTACTACTTCAAAATATTGATCTAAGTGCTTTTGTATCGTTTCGTAACTAGCATTTTTTTCAATAATTACCTCTTTTATGGTAGTCGGAATACTTAGGCTCTGCAAATAAGCTACAGGTGTAAACATACCCACCTGTATCGCTTTCAATTCCAAATAATCAATAATTCCCTTCCCTTCTTCAAAATCTAGTAATTCCAACTCTCCTACTATTTCTGGTCCTTCTACCCACTCTTTCATGGCTTTTACTTCTTCCAAAGCCATTTTATTTTGAGAAGCTCTTCGCAGATCAAATCCTAACCAATCTACTAGCCAAGCTGCGTAGTACCGAGCATCGGTAAGATTGGAAATATTACTAGCAATTATTTTTGTTTTTAGCATTAGTTTGTGCGTTACGAGGTTGTCTCATAAGTATGTTTTTGCATTCAATTTCAATAAATTTAATTAAAAGGTTGAATATTTTCGAGAAACATATTTCAAAAGTTTTCAAAACTTTTGAAATTTATACTAACGAGACAGCCCCTATCTTATTCATGGAATATCAAAAGTAAAAACATCCTCTCGTATTAATAAAAAAGCATACAACCACCAAAAAGACATCGCCCCTACCTGAAAATTCAATGGCGCATCCAACAAAAAGACCAATAAATAAAAAGCAAAAAGGGAAATAAATAAGACACTTTTCCAATATTGGTTTTGCCGAATACCCTGATACAACCAATAGATCATCAACCCTACAAAAGCAAGCAGGGCAAATACGCCCGCACTCACCCAATAATATAAAAATTGGCTATGGGTATGGACGGGAATCGTCAGTCTATCTTTCGCATAGGACTTTTCTAACGCCAAGCGATAATCTCCAATTCCCGTCCCTAACAGCGGTTGTTCTTGGATCAATGTCCAGCTATGTTGCCAAGAGAGTAATCTACGAATACTGGTAAAGTGGGTGTAGTCATATGCTTCTATCGTACCATCTTGATAAGTACCGATCTCCCACTTTAATTGATTGTATCGCTCTTGTAAAGTTGGGATGGTCTTATAAGCCAAAAAGGGCAAAAGAATCGTAGTAATGCCTAAGCCTCCGATTAATAGCAAATAGGAAATAGCGGTTCCACTACGCGCCATAATTTTTGGATGTCCATATTGGAAGTAAATGCCTATTATCCAAACACCAATACCTAATAAAAAGCCTAATTGGGCACCTCTAGCTCCAAGAATAACTAAAGTGACTAGTAAAATAATACTATGGAAATTAATAGGGAGGTAAGGAAATCTTTTGGGCGGAACTAATTGGTAGGTACTCCAACATTCCAAGAAAAAAGCAATAACGATCAGATAACTAAATTGCAACCGATCTATAAAAGGACTATACCCTCCAAAGGCATAGGTCTTTTCGTGAATAATATATTCTTGTAAAAAAGTAGTAGTATTTGTTAGTGCCTGAACAATAGAGGCTGGTAAGCAAAAAAACAAGCAGGTAATACAAGCCGCAATAGCAACTCCTCTAATAAATATAAAGACATAATGAAAGTAGCGCTTTCGGATTAAATCTGCATTTAAAGCAAGGATCAAAGGAACCCCAATCATTTTACTTCGACTCAATAAGATCGTTAGTCCTTCGTCTATCTGTTGGGTGTAGAGTAAACTGATAGCTAGCGTACCCATCAATATAAAAACAGGGAATAAGGTTTTTTTTAAAAAATCGGATTCATAAAAATCCCTACGGCCTATAAAAAAACCTACCATAGATGCGACTAGCAGTCCCACATATGCCACAGAATGTATGCCTTTAGAGAAGGGTAAAGCAATCAAGAAAAGACCGAACAAAACATGGAAAACTGTTTTGTAATTAAAACGCATTGGATTTAGTTTGAGCAAACCTGCAGCACAAGTTTACACTAAAAAAAATCACAAATTAGGAAAATCTTATCTTGTACTAAGAAAAAGAGGAGAGAATAACGAATAGACTAGTGGAAAAGAGGGGCAATCGCTTCAAGAGATTAAAATAACTCAAAGCGATTGACGTATTGGCTATTAGTAGCGTTGTGCTGTACTAAATCAATATTTAACGTGCAGTTCTCATATTGCAATGCCAATGTTTGGATGGAGTGTTCGTTGTCTAGAATACCATTATTAAGCACTTTGGACCCTATAAAGGAACCCACTTGCTCAGCAAAGTTCTGCATGAGTTCTTGAATCGTAAGGAGATAATTCCCAGTATTCAAGTTCATCAATCGGACTGTTAGTGCTAATTTGATTTCGCGGATATTCATAATCGGTTGTTTGTTTTTAATTTGTCCCTTAGAAAGTAGTTGTGTTTGCACTGATAAAACTCGTTTTGTGTGTTAAGTGTTATAAATAATCTTTTAAAGTCCTGTTAAAAATCCCTTCCTGGATTATCGGCAAACGGACAACCTACAAATAGGTGTGTGCCCATTCTTCTATTTATAACCCATTTTTATAGTTTTTTTTCTAATATTTACAGAACTGTAATTAACACGACATGTAGCTGAGGGTACTTTATTTTTGACTTAGTAAGGGGAGAATGAAGGGAGGAAGATTAAATTCTGCTTTTAAGACGCAGGTGTTCTTTTTAGTCACTTTACTACCTTATTCAAGTTGCAAACAACTTGAATCAAATTCCAAAAATCAAATTTCAAATTCCAAACCGAGCATTTCTTATAAAGTATTGGAATTTGGAGCTTAGAATTTGGAATTTCTCACATTTGTGATCTATCGCAAATTGAATTACCTACTTTTGCAATTGGACTCAATTCATTATGACTATATAATACCAATCAATTATGACTACGGTTACCAATGAATCTTTTCTAAAGAAGGAAGTGCTTCCTTTACTCGCTAACTTGAAAGAGGATACCCCTCCCAAGTTTGGCATCATGACGGCTCAGCATATGGTAGAGCATTTAGCTTGGGTAACGAAGGCGACTATCGGTAGAAAAGGAGAAAAACCAGAAGAACCCACCAAAAGCCATCTATACTTTCAAAAATTCATTACTGGTGGAGCTAAGTTTAAGTACCATCCGAAAGAAGAGGCTAAAGTAAAAGAATTGAAATATAGCTCTTTGCAAGAGGCTATTGAGGCAGTAGGTCCTGCCATTGAGCGTTTTTATCAACACTTTGAAGATAATCCTTCTGCCCTTTGCTACAATCCCATGATGGGAGAAATGGACAAAGCACAATTAGAGGTATTTCATGGGGAGCATTATCGTTGGCATTTGTATCAGTTTGGATTGTTGGAAGAGTATGTTTGATGCGTAGAAACGACGTTCCTTTGAGGAACGTCGTTTCTATAAATGCCATCCTTTAGCTTTTATTTTTATCCGTCATTAGTTGTTTCAAATTAACCAACTCATTCAGATTCTGGTATTTTGGAAAGAACAAAAAGCGATCGCCAGGTAAATTCACCCTTAAATCTGGCTTTCCAAAACTTTTAAAACGGGTAGAAATATTTCCCTTAAACTTAATCGGTTTATTAGCTTTTCCTAATTTTAGTTTCCATTTCGTCTTTCCTTTTATTCTTACATGTCCAGGTCGAATTTTTAATTTCGCTAAATTCAAGCCATCCATCA
>CALJIQ010000134.1 GCA_937973995.1 uncultured Saprospiraceae bacterium | reverse complement strand
AGCGATTTATTTTCAAATCGGTGTTGTGATTTACATGCCGTACCTAAAGGCACGGAAGGGAAAGATAAACATTCTTGCTACCGACATATCGTACCTAAAGGCACGAAAGCAAGCAAACAGATAAAGATTGCTATCGACATACAGGAGTTAAAGACAAGGAAAAGGACATGTGGATAAAGAGGTTGCTGTAATTACATCTTATTTATTGGATTCGTATTTTTTTGTAAATACTATGCTTTTCCGTGCCGTAGGTACGGCATGTCGGTAGCCTAGTTGGAAAATAGTTGTCCCCGTGCCTTTAGGTACGGCATGTGATAAAAAACACAAGATGAACCAACAAAAAGAATATTATCAAAAACGAGCCAAAGAATACGAGCAAGTATATCAAAAACCAGAAAGACAATATGATTTAGAAGGATTTCATATTAGTATGCGAGAAGAAGCAAACAATAAAAACATACTTGAAATAGCCTGCGGAACAGGATACTGGACAAAGACCCTAGCAGAGTCAGCTAAGATGATTCACGCTTGCGATTACAATGAAGCAGTATTAGAAATAGCAAAGGCAAAAGATTACAGTAATACACCCGTAACTTTTCAACAACTAGATTTTTGGGAATTACAAAAACCGAAGCAACTATATGACATGGTATTTGGTGGGTTTATCTGGTCGCATATAGAGAAAGAAAAACTACCTGATTTCATCGAACTATTGTGGAAGCAAGTTCATAAAGAAGGAATGTTGTTATTTATGGATAATCGGTATGTGGAGGGAAGTAGCACACCTATAGCTAGGACAGATCAAATGGGAAATACTTATCAAATACGGCGACTAGCGAATGGGGAAGAATTTGAAGTGATTAAAAATTTTCCAGATATGCTGGAAATATATTCCTTATTGGCAGAAATGGATTTAAATATGGAATGGAGTGAGTCTGAATATTTTTGGACAATCACTATTACAGAGATAAAGATATAACAGTACACAACTATGAACCAAAAAATCGCAATCATCGGCATGTCAGGTCTCTTCCCGGGCTCGTCCACCAACGAAGCTTTTTGGGAAAACCTACTGCAAGGAAAAGACTTAACGAGTAAGGCAAACGAAGAAGACTTTGGTGTAGCACCCGATAATTTTTTCCAAGACGAAAAAGGGATCATAGATAAATGTTATTCCTTGAGAGGGGGATATATTCGAGACTTTGAATTTGAGGCAGAGGGATATGCTTTGTCTGCTGACTTTTTGAGCAAGCAAGATAAACTGTATCAATGGTCTATTTATGTAGCGAGGGAAGCCTTGGCACATAGTGGTTACTTTGATAAAAAAGAAGTGCTGCAAAAGTGTGGGGTGATATTGGGGAATCTGTCTTTCCCGACGGGGTCTTCCCATAAGCAATTGGCGTCAATTTATACAGAGACGACAGCGCAGGCTATACAGCAAATTCTAAATGAACCCGATTTTAAAATACAAGCCCATACCAAAGCTGAACCACAAAATGAAGTATTAGCCTATACGCCTTCACAGATGGTGGTGGAAGCATTGCAATTAGGGGGGACGCATTATGCCTTAGATGCCGCTTGTGCTACTTCTTTATATGCGATCAAATTAGCTTGCGATGAATTAATATTGGGGAAGGCGGATATGATGTTGGCAGGGGCAGTTTGTGCCTCCGATCAATTATTTATCCACATGGGTTTTTCGATTTTTCATGCCTATGCGCCGCATGATAAAAAGTTTGTGCCATTGGATAAAGACTCGGCAGGATTGGTTTCTTCGGAAGGGGCAGGGATGGTCGTGTTGAAAAGATTGGAAGATGCGCAACGAGATGGCGATCACATTTTAGGCGTGATTGGGGGGATTGGTTTGTCTAACGATGGACGAGGTAAATTTTTATTAAGCCCAAATCCTAAAGGACAGCGCTTGGCATTTGAACGAGCTTATGAAGCGGAAAATATTTCTCCAGCCAATACTTCTTATTTAGAATGTCATGCTACGGGAACGCCATTGGGAGATGTAACCGAATTAAATTCGATTGCGAATTTTTTTGAAGACCACCAAGTTAAACCGCTTTTGGGTTCTGTCAAATCGAATATGGGGCACTTGCTGACGGCGGCAGGAATGACAGGTTTATTAAAAGTTTTATTGGCATTAGAGAAAGAAGTCATTCCTCCAAATATTAATTTAGAAAATGCCCTCCATGCAGAAAATGGTTGGATAGGAGGCAATCAAATGATTGCACAAGCAACAGAATGGAGAGGCGAAAACCGACAAGCTGGAATTAATTCTTTTGGGTTTGGGGGGACTAATGCGCATATGGTGGTAACGGCGACTTCAGTCGCCGAGTCATTTTCCGAAGATAAGTCGGCGACTAAAGTCGCCGCTACAATGGCTATTGTAGGAATGGACGCCCACTTTGGAGATTGTACGAATTTGGAAGATTTTTATAAAATGATTTTTGAAGGGAAACAACACTTTAAGGAACTGCCGAAAAGTCGTTGGAAAGGCTTTGAGGAGAACGAGCAATTGCTGAGAGACTATGGATTTAAAAATGGAAAAGCACCAAAAGGAGCCTATATAGAAGATTTTGAAATTGACTTACTACGCTATAAAATACAACCCCAAGAAGCAGAAACACTAGAACCGCAACAAGCATTGATTTTGAAGGTAGCCGACAATGCGTTAAAAGATGCAGGCTTGGCAGAAAGTCAAAATGTAGCGGTACTAATCGCAATGGAATCAGAGTTAGCGATTCATCATTATTTAGCTCGTTGGGATGCTACTTGGCAATTAAAAGAAGCCATTCAAAATAGTGGAATTGAGTTGACGCATGAGCAACAAACGGAATTAGAAGAAGCGACTAAAAACGCTATGTATTTCCGACAAGGTTCGCAATCTCCTAGTCAGCATACCAGTTTTGTAGGCAATATCATGGCGAGTCGAATCGCTGCCTTATGGGATTTTTCTGGCCCTGCCTTTACCGTTTCTTGTGGAGATAATTCTGCATTTAAAGCATTAGAGGTTGCACAGAATTTATTGGCATTGGGCGAAGTAGAAGCGGTAGTGGTTGGTGGAGTAGATTTCGCGGGGGGCTTGGAAAATGTATTGTTGCGAAATAAAGAAAACCCAGTTAATAGATCGGATATGCCTAGTCTTTCTTTGAATGTGCAGGAGGAAGGGTGGTTAGTTGGAGAAGGGGCAGGGGCGATTGTTTTGAAGCGGGAAGCGGATGTTGGTGAGGGTAAGATTTATGCGGTGGTTGATGGCGTTGGGAGTCATGGAAAGGATACTTCTTTTGAGTATATGGAGTTGGCTAGTAGTGAACTCCCCCCGACCCCCTCTTATAAAGAGGGGGAGTCGTCTCCGAAACGAAATCCTTACTCGGATATGACTCCCTCCCTTTTTAAAGGAGGGTTGGGGAGGGTTGCCCTTGGCAGCATCCAAACCAACATAGGCAACACAGGCGCAGCCTCCGGCATCGCCAGCATTATCAAAACCGCCTTATGCCTACATCATCAGTGCATACCAGGTATTCCCAATTGGGAAGCCCCAAAAACAAACGGTAGGGGTAACCCTTGTGGTTACCCAAATGACAATGACAATCCATATTATTTCCCCACCGAATCAAGACCGTGGATCAAGTCTAAGGTATCGGACACCTTAGAGGTGTCCGATACCTTTCCCCAACGTCGTGCAGTAGTCGTAGGGGAAGAGGGGATACAAGTTCAACTGTCCGAAGCGACAAAGGCATCCGACACCTTGAAGGTGTCTGATACCTTTATGCCCAATCTTTTTCTACTCAAAGGCAATAGCGAAAAAGAATTACAAACCCAATTAGCCGCAGTAGAAATTGCGATAGAGACGGAATTAGATTTGCCAGTTTTGGCACAACAGTTTTATGCAAAAGCCAACAAAAAGGAAAGTGATTATTGCATTGTTTTAATTGCTACCAACAAAACAAACCTCCAACAAGAAATTCAATTTTTTAAAAAGACACTATCGAATGCCTTTCAAAAAAAGAGTCTTTTAAAAACACCAAAAGGAAGTTACTTCACGCCTAAGCCGATTGGCAAAAAAGGAAAAATAGCCTTTGTGTATCCAGGGTCGGCTAGTACTTATCCGAAAATTGGGCAAACGCTATTTCAACTATTCCCCAATTTATTAGCACACTTTGAAGAACAAGTAGATTGTTTAGATGATTTCGTTTGTTCTGATTATTTATATCCGAAAACGATTACGAAGGGAGAAGGACTAAATGTATATGACAATGCGATTGCCTTGATGTCGGCAGGAGTGTTTTACGCTACTGCCTATACCAAAATTCTAAGGGATCTTTTTAAAGTAGAACCCAATATGGCATTTGGCTATAGCATGGGGGAATGCAGTAGCATGTACTATGCAACGGATATGTGGGCCCCAGAGAATGCCAAAGAATTTAGAGAGTCGCCTATCTTTTTAAATGGCTTTGCAGGGCGAATGGAAGTATTGTCAAAGCATTGGAATATTAGTTCAGAAGAAGCCAAAGCTAGTTGGGTGAGTTATGTGTTATTAGCGCCAAAGGAAAATGTAGTAAAAGCATTAGCAGATTTTGAAAAAGCTAGTTTAACCTTTATTAATACAGACAATCAAATAGTCATATCAGGAGATAAGACAGCATGTGATGCTATTATAAAACAACTAGGTTGTCCATCGATACCGATCCCTTTTCAAAATATAATTCACCATAAAAGTTGTCGAATAGAGGAAGAAGGATTGATTAAAATTCATGATTTTCCATTATTAACAACACCCAATATTGATTTCTATTCTAGTATCACTCATTCCAAAATTCCAATGGATAGCGAGGCGATTGCTAGAAACTCTACAGAAGTTTGTTGTAATGCGGTGGACTTTCCAAAAATAGTTAGAACCGTTTACCAAGATGGGGCAAGGGTATTTATAGAAGTGGGGGCTAATGCAACTTGTACGGGTTGGATCAAGGAGATTTTAAAAGAAGAGGAACACCTAGCTGTCAGCATAGATATCAAAGGCAAAACCGCCGCTCAAGCCATTCCTGAATTATTAGCACAATTAGTTAGTCATGGAGTGGAGATAGATTTATCTGCTTTATATCCTGCGCCCAAAACAACAAAAGCCCCTCGTCGGTTTTTAAAGAAAATTGTGGTAGGAGGAAAGCGTATCTTTGATTTGTTGAGGGAAGGAGTTGCGGGTTGCGAGTTGCGGGTTGCGGGTTCGACATCCAGTAAGGCGGATTGCCAATCCGCCATAAATTACACAGGGACGGATTACCAATCCGTCTTACTTCAAACTACCAAAGAAAAAATTAATACTAAACTAATGGACCAAGATTTGACTACACCTACTAAAGTTGTAAAGGATTCCCAACCACAACCCGCAACTCGCAATTCGCAATTCGTAACCGCCGAGAATGGCTTGCGTATCCACGACTTCACCACAACCGACCACCTAAAAGAAAAAAACATCGTCTTCACCCAACAAGATTTAGAAGAGTTTGCAACGGGAAAAATTGCGAATGTATTTGGAGAGGCATATTCCATTATAGACACTTATAGCCGTCGGGTCATGTTGCCGATGTATCCTTATTTATTGGTGAGTCGAGTAACAGGATTAAAAGGGCAGGTCAATGAATATAAACCCTCCACTATGCAAACGGAATACGATATTCCGCATGGGGCATGGTTTACCACCGACCGACAAATTCCGTGGGCAGTATCGGTAGAGTCAGGGCAATGCGATTTATTATTGATTTCTTATTTGGGAATTGATTTTCAAAATAAAGGAAATCTGGTATATCGCTTATTGGATTGCACCTTGACTTTTGTGGATGATTTACCTTTTGAAGGACAAACTTTACGTTATGATATTTCTATAAATTCTTTTGTTAAAAATGGAGAGAATTTATTGTTTTTCTTTAGCTATCGTTGCTTTGTAGAAGATCGCTTGGTATTGAAAATGGATGGTGGTTGTGCAGGCTTTTTTAGGGATGAGCAATTGGAAGAAGGAAACGGAGTTGTTTATACAGATGCAGAAATTGCTATTCGACAAAAGGCCAAGAAGAAACACTTCACACCTTTATTAACAAGTCCTAAAACTTCTTTTTCTATAGAAGACCTTCGCCATTTAATCAATGGCGATATGGAAAAATGCTTTGAAGACGAAAGCTATTTCTTAAATGGGCGCAATCCTTCTCTACGCCTACCACCAGAAAAAATATTAATGATTGACCGGATTACTTCTGTGGATAGTACGGGTGGGGCGTATGGTTTAGGTTATATCGTAGCGGAGAAAGATTTACATCCCGATGATTGGTATTTCCCTTGCCATTTTCGAGATGATGAAGTGTTGGCTGGTTCCTTGCAAGCAGAAGGAGGCGGAAATTTATTGCGCTTCTTTATGCTGTACTTAGGCTTGCAGCGATTGGTAAAAGATGCGCGGTATCAGCCTGTTTATGATTTACCCCAAAAGGTGCGTTGTCGCAAGCAGGTAGTGCCAGGCAAAGACACCAAGCTGATTTATAAATTAGAAATAAAAGAAATTGGCTTAATTCCCAATCCTTATGTGATCGGAGATTTAGAGATTATTTCTAATGGCGTGGTAACGGTGCATTTTGAAAATCTTGGCTTACAATTAAGAGAAAAATCCAATCCAAAATATTTGGAAACTACCGCAGGCGTCTATGTTTCGCCTCGTTCTGAAGGCGCTTTATTAGATGAAAAAGCGATTACCACTTTTGCCTTAGATAATCTATCCGAATGTTTCGGGGAAGAGTTTGCAGTCTATGATGGCAGAAAGGTATCCCGACAACCCAATACTGATTTACAAGTTATTTCCAGAATTGTAAAAATAGATGGCGAACGCCACAACTTCAAACAACCTTCCACCGCTTATGCGGAATATGATGTGCCGGTAGATGCTTGGTACTACGAGCAAAATTCCGCCATCACTATGCCCTATTCCATCTTGATGGAAATTGCCTTACAACCCTGTGGTTTATTAGGCGCTTATTTGGGCAGCACCCTAAAATTCCCAGACAAAAATCTCTACTTCCGAAACCTAGATGGCGAAGGTCAACTATTTGATTTACCAGCAGGAACAGACTTTAGAGGAAAGACCATCACGAATAAAGCCGTGCTTGCATCGTCCGTTGCCTTAGGAGGAACGATCTTACAAAACTATACTTTTGAATGTGCTGTAGATGGACAAGTATTCTACAAAGGAAAATCGTCTTTTGGTTTCTTCCCTGCGGATGCCCTTGCTTCCCAAGTAGGCTTAGACAAAGGAGAAGAAGTATTGCCGTGGTACAAAACGGAAAACCTATCCACCCAAGACTATATGCAAATCAAACTCGATTCGCTATATGGCAAAATGAAATTGGCAAAAGCACCCGCCGACAAACCCCACTACCGCCTAGCCGAAGACCAACTAACCTTAGTCGACAATCTACGCATCGCCAAAGACCAAGGACAATACGGTAAAGGCTATATCCACGCCACCAAATTCGTCAAACCTTACGAATGGTTTTTTACCTGCCACTTTTACCAAGACCCGGTAATGCCCGGTTCCTTAGGGGTAGAAGCGATCCATCAAGCGATGCAGGTATTTGCCCTACAACAAGACTTAGGCAAAGACTTTCAATCTCCCAAATTTGTCCAATTACCGAATCATACAACCCAATGGAAATATCGAGGACAGATATTAACGCATGTTAAAGAAATGCACTTGGAGGTACATATCAAAACCATTGAGCGACGTGGTGCGCAGTTGGCGATTATTGGCGATGCTTATTTGTGGAATGAAGGGATGCGGATTTATTCGGTGAGTGATTTGGGGATTGGGATTGAGGAGGGGTAGCCTTTATATACTTTGCTTTTTATGGAAAAAGTAGTAATTTAGTGTAAAACAGTAAAGAACTATATCATGGTTGA
>CALJIQ010000133.1 GCA_937973995.1 uncultured Saprospiraceae bacterium | reverse complement strand
TATACTGAACACGGGATAAATATCCGATTTTCCAATACTGTTTATTTGTTGAATTGTTGAACTGTTTATCCAAGTATAGTTTGTAAACGAATAAACAGTTAAATAAATAAACGATTCAAGCATTTTCGGTAATTTATCCCGTCCGCAGTATATTATCTAATTTAAAATAATCTATAAGTGCTATTACAAGATGGTTAGCATTTCCAAAAAGGCCCGTCATCTTTAGGTTTTACCAAGATGTCAGCCACTTTAAAAGTCTATTAACTTCCCCACATTTTGGAATCCCAACGGGATTGAATTTGAATAACGATGTGTGCAACACGGTGGTAAAACCTATTAGGGCATTTCCCAACTCTGGAGGAGTTGAATATTGAACATTCAACTCCTCCAGAGTTGGGAGCACTACTTGACTCCAGTGCCCTAGATTGCATCTAGGGTTATTCATATTGAATCCTTTCAGGATTTTTCGTTTAAAAATATTTGCAGTATCATAAGACTTTGATAGTGTGTTCTTATTAATGCTCGCCAGAGGCGATAAAATAAAGATTTCGGACAACATGTCCTCACCAGCAAACTCAAAGACAGCTCAATTATCACCTAGTAAGCCGACTCTTCTTCCAATTCCCCACCATTCGAGTAGGCGTTTTTAATTGCCGTTTATTGTCTAGTAGTAATTTCAACCCTAGCAATGCAGCCAACTCTTTCTCTTGTTGTTGATGTGCTTGTATTTTTTCAGGAGAATAATAATTCTTAACAAAGTGGGTATCAAAATTTCCAGAAGTAAAAGCTTCGTGCTCACAAACAAATTTACCAAAGGGTAGGGTAGTGGCAACCCCTTCAATTTCATAGGCTTTAATGGCTTCTAACATTCGTTGGATGGCAGCTTCCCTAGTTGCTCCGTAGGTAATCAATTTAGCGATCATCGGATCATAATAAATTGGAATATCCATGCCTTCCTCAAAGCCATCATCGACTCGGATATTGTTGCCACTTGGCTTTTTATAAGTACTGAGATTTCCTACACTAGGCAAAAAGTTATTGAGTGGGTCCTCCGCATATACCCTTAACTCCAGCGCATGTCCGTTGATGCTTAAGTCCGCTTGTGAGAATGCTAATTTTTCGCCCCTCGCCACTTTTATTTGTTGTTCTACCAAGTCGATACCTGTCACCCATTCCGTTACTGGATGCTCTACTTGCAGACGAGTGTTCATCTCTAAGAAATAGAAATTCAGTTGGTCGTCTAGTAAAAATTCTACCGTACCGGCTCCTACATAATCACAAGCCTTTGCCACCTTTACGGCAGCTTCTCCCATTTCTTTTCGGAGGGTAGGCGTCAATACAGCAGAAGGGGCTTCTTCCACAACTTTCTGGTGCCGTCGCTGAACACTGCATTCCCTCTCAAATAAATGAACCGTATTTCCATGGGTATCTGCCAATACTTGAATTTCTATATGCCGAGGAGAGGTAACATATTTTTCTATAAAAACAGAACCATCTCCAAAAGCAGAAATTGCTTCACTAATGGCACGTTCCATTTGCTCTGGCAATTCGGCTAATGAATTGACCACTCGCATTCCTTTTCCACCTCCTCCTGCAGAGGCTTTTATTAAAATGGGAAACCCTATTTCTGTAGCTATTTTCTTAGCCAGCTTGACATCGGTAATGGCTTCTTCTATACCTGGTACCATCGGGATATTATACTCTCTCACCGCTTCTTTTGCTGCTAATTTACTGCCCATCACCCGAATGGCATGTGGGCGAGGACCGATAAACGTTAACCCTTCGTCTTCCACCAATTGCGCAAAGATGGCATTCTCACTTAAAAAGCCATAACCCGGATGGATGCCATCCGCTCCTGTTTTTTTAGCCGCTTTAATGATTTTTTCCATCACCAAGTAGGATTGGTTGGAGGGGGCAGGACCTAGCAATACTGCCTCATCCGCAAAGCGTACATGAGGAGATTGTCGATCTGCTTCTGAATAGACGGCTACGGTTTTGATGCCCATTTTTTTAGCTGTCCGCATCACTCTAATGGCTATTTCTCCTCTATTGGCTATTAGTATTTTTTTCATGAATATTTATTAAAAGTAGCTTAGACCTCTGGTCTGAGTAGGCGTGTGTTTTGACTACTCAGACCAGAGGTCTAAGCTACTTTTGTTCTCCTAAGTACAATTTTTTTGAAAATCCCCCCAAGCAGCTTCCGCAAAACGATTCGTCAATGCTTCTATATAGTAACTACCAGCTGCAGGATCGATGACCCGATCCATATAAGATTCTAACTGTAGTAGGTGTTGTACATTCCAAGCAATTCTTCTAGCGAAGTCACTACCCCAATCTTCTTTAGAAATATCAGAAGGATAAATATATAATCGTTGCACGCCTCCAATCACGGCAGATAGGGCCTGAGTAGTGGCTTTAATTTTATTATAATTGGCTTCACCTGTTTGACTTTTCAAGCCTAAATGTATTTCAATAATTGGCAAGTTAGAGAGGGAAGCATCCCATGCTTGAAGGACTTGTTGCCAAAGTAATTTAAAGGCTCGCAATTTGGCAATATTGATAAAATAACTATCTCCTAAAGTGAGGGCAAATTGCAAAGTTTGTTGAAAGACAGCAATGCCTAAGTCCTCCTGATTTAATTGTTCTAAAATCGAATTTCCAGCCTTTAATATTTGCGCCAATTCTTGGACAGTATGTTCCTTTCCTTTATAAAAACGCTGCCCATCAATCGTGAATAATTTAGCTTGTGGCAATGCTTGTTGTAAAGATTGTAGCATCTTTCGCTCCCCCTCCGTATCCGTCGAATTCCCTCTGAAAGAGAACGAACAATGTACTTTGTTAGGATCACTTCCTATACTTTTAATGTAGTCCAAAAAGTTGTTAGCAAATCTTTTCCAAGTAGGGATTTGGAAAATAAAATGAATAGATATCCATTCTAATTGTATGTCCTTTAATAGGGCAGCAATTTCGGATTGATCTAAACTGCGATCAATGGAAAAGGCGATGGCTGTTGCCCCCCCCGCTAAGGCTTGTAAAGCGGCTTGATTGGCATCCGTTATCTCCTCCACAGGCAATTGCACGCCTATTTCCCAACTATTATTTTTCTTCGTGGCAGCAATGGGCGTTGGGACTTCCCTTAAATCATCGGCATGCGCAAAAGGAGATAGGTTTAAGTCTTTCGTCAATTCCCAATTCAGTGCTTCTAAGGGCTTGCCCTTTAAATCCTTTTCTACCTTTGCCAACCATTCTTCCTTAGTGGAAGAATTAAACTCTGAGAATAAATTATTCATTCGATGAAAATTCCAAATTTCAAATTCCAAATTCCAACAGTAGTCTATTGAAATTTGGAATTTGAAATTTGTGATTTGGAATTCAAATCACTATTCCATTTCAATTAATATCTGTCCTTTATCTACGGCAGACCCTTTAGTGGTTTCTATAGATTTGACGACCCCTTCTCCTTCTGCCTTTAGTACATTCTCCATTTTCATAGCTTCCAGTATCAGCAGTTGATCTCCTTTGGCAACCGACTGCCCAGGCTCAATTAAAATATCTAAGATCAAGCCGGGCATAGGCGCCTTTACGTTTTTTAGCTTCTGCGATCCGCCCACAGATAAGCCCATCTTCTTGACCAAGGCATCGTATTCATCCTCGATTTTTAATTGATATTTATTACCATTAATGGATAGGGTCAGCGTCTTTTGATTAAAGTCCGCTTCGATCAATTTTGCCGTATGGGACTTTCCATCTTGAAGGATATGAAACACGCCTGCTTCTGATTCTAATACATCTAACTGATCTACCTCCTTGGAGGATATTGAAAATACTTGT
>CALJIQ010000132.1 GCA_937973995.1 uncultured Saprospiraceae bacterium | reverse complement strand
TATGTAAATTTGATTGTCTTTTTGACTTTAGTGAAAATGGTTTTTTGACAAATCCGATGATACCCTATACTAGTGCTACGTTTAAAATTTTCGATTAATATTTGCTCGCCGCCTTCGGCGTCTCGCAAATAGGGTTCTTAGCAGGCAAGGATTTCAAAAATGGCTTTAAAAAGCCATTTTTGAAATCCTTGCCTGCTAAAACCTACTTGCCGAGCTGGCGTTAGCCAGCGAGGCATAGCAAAGCTTATGATTGAAATTTATGAAACGCAGCACTAGGTTATAGCCTTATTTAAATTCTTATCAAAAACAAATGGAGGAGATTACACAACCACAGGAAAGTAAACTAAAAAAGATTTTTAGAGAGCTTTGGTATTTTCTAAGCAGCGGTATTTTTCTGAAGAATGTAGCATTTATGTTGCTGGCTATTTTAGGACTGTTTCTACTAGTTTATTTTGGAATGAAGGGATACACCAATCATGGCTATTCCATGCAAGTACCGAGCTTCCTAAATATGACAGTGGATCAAGCTATGAAAAAAGCCAAGAACCATAATTTGAAGGTAGTCGTGAATGATTCCATTTGGACCAATCAACATCGGCCAGGTATTATTCTTCAACAAAGCCCAGAAGCCTTGTCTTCTGTTAAGAAAAAAAGAACGATCTATCTGACCATTACTAAAGCTAAGGCGGATGAAAAGGTGCTACCATCTCTGGTCGGTAGTGATAATTTTGATTACTATAATCGGCGTTTAAAACAAATGGGAATTCGCTTAAAAATAAGGGATAAAAAATTTAATAATAAACTAGAGGCTAACACAATTCTGCATCTTTATATAGACGATAAGCGGTATTCTTTAGAAGATACCAAACGAGGCATCAAAGTACCCCAAGGGTCAGTGATAGAAGCGGTGGTCACTACAAGAGGGGTAGGGAGTGTTCCGATTCCTAATTTAAAATGCAAAACAATAGCCGAGGCAGAATTTTTGATTAGTGGGTCCAGATTGGCAGTGGGTTCGATTACGGGAGATAATTCTTGGCAACAGGGACAAGAGGGATATGTATTTTTACAAAGTCCCAGATTTATAGACGGCAATACCGTAAAAGTAGGAACGCCAATTGATATTCGGGTTTCTAAATTTCGTCCTTCTGGCTGTCGATAGATAGTAAGTATGAGGTATGAATATTACACTTCATACCTCATACCTCTAATCCGTTCCTCAATCAAAGTAGTAGAATATCCTTCGATAAAGGGTAGGCTTTTCACGATTCCTCCTTTTTGTAGTACTAGATCACTTCCCACAATATCTTCTATTTTCCAATCCCCTCCTTTCACCAATACATCTGGTTGTATTTCTTTAATCAATCGGTAAGGCGTGTCTTCTTCAAATTCGATTACTGCATCTACAAAGAATAAAGCAGCTAAGATGGATTGACGAGTAGGATCATCATTGATGGGGCGATGTTTACCTTTTAATTTTTTTACAGAGGCACTAGCATTTATACCGACAATCAGTATATCTCCTTCCTCTTTGGCGGCGGCTAAGTAGTGAATATGCCCATAATGTAAAAGATCAAAACAACCATTGGTGAAAACGATTTTTTTGTTTTTAAAACGCCAGATGGCTAAGCTTTTTTGAAGGCTGTTTGTGTCTTTTATCTTTTGCTGAAGCTGGGTTAGCATAGGTTTGCCATTGTGTTAGCTCTGATTTTATAGATAAAGTGTTTTATAAAACACTTTATCTATAAAATCGAGCTAACATAATTTTCAATTTATAGTTATGTTATCTCAATTTTTCATGATTTTAAAATTATGAAAAATTAGAGCTAACACAACATTTATGTCATCGCATATATTCCCAAGCAGTTTTATAATCGCCCTGTTGTTCGACGTACTCCAAAAAGGCAGTATAAAAATCATCTACCCCGATAGTCGCACTATCTCCAATGACGATTAATTTTTTCTTAGCCCTAGTCATGGCTACATTCATGCGGCGGTAGTCTTTTAGGAAACCAATTTCGCCTTTTCCATTCGAGCGAACTAAAGAGATGTATATCAGGTCTCTTTCTTGTCCTTGAAAAGCATCAATCGTATTGACTGTTACCGGGAGACTTTCTAATCTAGGGTCCTCTTCTAGTTGGTTCTTGATATAAATCGTTTGTTCTTTATAAGGGGAAATAATACCTATACTGGGTAGGTCCATTTCTGTTCCTTTATAGAGATCCAAGAATTGATAGAGGTGCTCAAAAAGAATTTGACACTCATCTGGATTATAACGGCTTAAAAATTCTTCATTTAGTTTTTCATCGAAGCTGCATCCTGCCGTATCAATAAATTGTACAGGTTGCCCCTCTTCTAATACCAAACGATGTTCTTTTACTGCCTCCGCAGCTTGTAATTGATTATCATAAAACCGTTGATTAGAAAAACCCATGATCGATTCGTGCATCCGATATTGGGTATTTAAAAAACTAACTTCGGGAAGATGATTTAGGCATTTTTCAATAAGGGTGATATTCAAGCCTCCTTTTTGTGCGGCTCTAGATTTTACCGTAGGTGGCAACTGAAAAGGGTCACCTGCCAATATAACCCGACTGGCTTTTTGAATAGGAATCCAAGAAGCGGGTTCTAATGCTTGTGCGGCTTCGTCTATGCAAACGGTGCGGAATTGTTTTTTTTCCAATACTCGATTAGTAGAACTCACTAAGGTACAGGTTATCACATGGGCACTTTCCAAAATCTGATTTAATAAGCGATCTTCTAATTGCTTTCCCCAAGCCTCTAATTCTCTGGCTTCTTGGTACAAATCATTTCGTTCGGAACGTTCCTTTTGACCAAATTTGCGTTTGAATTGCCTAGCTTTTTTTCTTGCTGCTGCTGCTTGTATTTTTACTTTTTTTATGTTCTTACTATCCGGATGTTCCCCTAAGCGAGCCTCTAACGTGTGCTGCAAAATATTTTCATCCACTCTAGAAATATGTCCTATTCTTACCACAATTAACTCCTCTGCTGCTAGTCGTTCTGTCAACAAATCAACGGCGGCATTGCTGGGGGCACATACTAAAATGCCATGTTCTTTTTTGGATAATGCTTTAATGGCTTGTACCAAGGTAGTCGTTTTACCTGTTCCTGGAGGACCGTGAATAACCGCTACATCTTGTGCGCCCAAGACTTGTTCAACTGCTCGATTTTGACTTTCATTTAAGGTAGGAATAGCTAAACTACTCCCTCCATAAAAACGGGCTTCCGTTTTCCCTAACAGAACCGATCGCAAATCTGGCAATCTTCCTTTCTTTTCTGCTTGAACCGCTTTTATGGCTTTTTCCATTTCCAAGTAGGTCCGCTCATCGAATTGCATATCTATACCAATATTACCCATATTGAGCCAATCGGGTAAATCTCTAGCATTTAGAATGATTTTCATTCTATTTCGCTTTACGAAATTGATGACGCCTATTTTTTCAGGTTGATAAGCCCCTGGCGTGAGGGTGAATAAACGGACGGTAGTACCGGCTCTAAATTTTCGAGGGGCAAACAGTTCATTGTCCTTTTCTACAATGACAAAAGAGCGTTCACCTATGGTATAGCCCGATTTGGTAACTACTAGCGGATGCCAAGTAAACCCTTTTTCTTTACGTTCTTCTAGGGAGAGTTTCTCTATTTGTTCTTTATATAGATCAAAGTCTTTTTGTTTTTCCTTTGCTACTAAAGCCAATAGCTCTTCGAAATATTTCTTTTCATTTACCATTCTTGCAAAATTAGCTATTTAGGAATTAGTGGTTGGAAAGAAATTTTGTATCATTGGTGGAAAGTAATGGATTAGGGGTCAGGAGTCAGGGGTCAGGAGTCAGAATGTCTCAAATAAGCGAAAGGGTAAATTCTATTAAAGTATTTATCTCTTCATATTACGTGATACTACCTGACCCCTGACTCCTGACCCCTGACTCCTTTACTCAAGTACCTATTTGGATCATCAACAATTAGAAAAATTTTCGGAAGAGCAACAGGAGGTCCTGAATTCAATTAGGATGTCTCGGATTATCCTACCTATTTTGATAGGGGTGGGGGTGGTGCTGTATTTATTTTGGCAACAATTTGACCCTGAAGCCTTTCAGCAGATTAATTGGAATAAACATACGTTATTTTGGATTTCGGCGGCGATATTGTTGTTAGTTACCCGCCATATTGCTTATGCTGCTCGTTTAAGAATTTTATCAGGAAAAGAGTTTAGCTGGCGAAAATGTATAGAGCTGATATTTATGTGGGAGTTTAGTTCTGCCGTTTCTCCTACAAGTGTTGGTGGAACAGCAGTGGCGTTATTTGTTTTAGCACAGGAAAAATTATCAGCAGCCAAAACGACTACGCTTGTTATCTATACGGCTATTCTGGATACGATCTTCTTCATCGGTACTGTCCCTATTTTAGTATTACTTTTTGGACCAAATATCATTCGTCCTAATCTCTCGTCTTGGAATCATTTGGATGGTTGGGGATATGCATTTGTAGGGGCTTACAGTTTAATGGCGACTTACGGAACTTTATTTTTCTATGGACTGTTCATTAATCCAAAACAATTAAAACGTTTTTTGACTTGGATTACAGGCTTGGGCTTTTTACAACGCTATCGGGAGAAGGCCACCAAATTAGGAGAAGATATTATCGTAGCTTCCAAAGAAATGAAGCGGGAAAAATGGACCTTCCATTTCAAAGCTTTTTTGGCGACTGCCGTTGCTTGGTCTTGTCGTTTTCTATTATTGAATTGCTTAATCATTGCCATTGTAGATAGCACGCCAGTTACCTTTCCTACCCAAGCTGCCTTGTATGCTAGGTTGGAAACGATGTTTGTTATCATGGCATTTAGCCCTACACCTGGGGGGGCGGGATTTGCAGAAATTGTCTTCGGTGGCTTTTTAAGTGATTATGTGCCCCAAGGAATTTCTTTGATCGTTGCCTTTATCTGGCGAGGTTTAACTTACTACGCCTATTTGTTTGCTGGTGTGATTGTCGTGCCTAATTGGGTTCGGAACCTCTTGAATCGTAGAAAACGCGCCGTCAATTCCAAATTCCAAATTCCGAATTCCAACACTTGATTTGGAGTATTCCTCCTTGTAATTTGAGGGTAATAATGTGGAATTTCCACTTCAAATGGCTTTATCTTTGTACCTAAAATATACTTATTACTAAGAATAAGCAGCGGAGCTACGTTTCAAAAGTTTTAATTAGTATTTGCTCGCCGCCTTCGGCGTCT
>CALJIQ010000131.1 GCA_937973995.1 uncultured Saprospiraceae bacterium | reverse complement strand
TATTACAGGAAGCACTAATATAACATTTATTTCAATTCCGATAATTGGGATAATTTCAGCAACTATTGGAATATGATTACACTATATGGTATAGTGTACTAAAAGATAAAAGTAAAGAGCCTAAAAGCAATTCGTTTTGAGGCTCTTTTGTTTCTGAAATAGTCCAGTAGTCAAAGAGTAATGTATCAGAAAGGGTGTATAGATTTTAATTCAAATGCCTCCAAAGATGTCAATTTGCATTAAATTGTTCAATCGCCTCTTTCTTCTGTAACAATTTCTCCAACTCCATTTTCGCGCCGCCATCTATTACTTGAACATTCGCTCGCTTTAATAGTTGAGCAGCAATTCGACTCTTGTCTCCATACGTACAATAGGTAATAATGGGCGCATTCCAGGACTTGGCTACGTCTAGTTGATTTTGTAAATCTTCTAAAGCAATATGTTGGGCACCTGCAATTTTGGTGCGCGCAAACTCTTGAATGGTTCGAACGTCTAGCAGAATAGGATTATCAATAGACAAAATATCCAACGCATTAGCCGGTCGACTAGTGCTAATCTTTCCATTGTTGAAAACCATTCTTACGGGGTATTGAGGATTCATAGTCAATTTTTTTCCAAAATTACGTCAAGAATTTGAAGAGATTTTGAAGGGAGGGTGCTCTATGGTATCTGGATTGGATGGTTGTCGAAAGGGGTTTGGTTAGGTTCGGAAAGAAAGATGCTATTTGTCTCTATTTATAAAATATTTACGGGAAGGAATTTGATTTTACCGTCAGATATTTGGTTGGCTATTTAGGAATTTTTTTTTGGTTTTTTTTAAAAATCTTTGCTAACTCTCCTACGTGCTGTCTTCAGGGGTGTATTTCAAAAGTTTTTAAAACTTTTGAAATATGTTTTTCGAAGATAATACATTCTTTAATCACTTAAAGAAGAACGTCGTTCCTGCTAGTCTAAAAATCGTAGCAAGGTATCAGACCTTATAACATTACGCACAAATAGGAACGACGTTCTTTGCTTTCTTGATTTTCCCTGAAATGGACATCGAAACCATTTCAGGGAACAAAGTATTTTAAAGGGACAGAAGGCAGGCTTTGCCTGCCTTCTGCCCCTTTAAAATACTTTGTCAACAATCCAGCAATCAAACAATCTTGTTACTCCACCTTAGTCAAGGTCATCTCTCCCCGATCATTACTCAAAACAATGGTTTTCTCATCCACCACCTCTCCATACTGCGCCATGGTAAATCGACCAAAGCTCAATTCAAAAGAAAATTCATTTCCTGTTAATTCGCAATTAGACAGTTCTCTTTCGCCACGAGAAGTTTGTAGGGTGCCAGTTAATTGATCGCCCTCAATTTTGAAAACATAGGTCTGTTCCATTTCTCCTCTTGGGGTTTGTGCCATTCCCTTCCAAGTACCACTGAAATTTATGGGTTCACCCATCGGCTTTTTGGAAGAGGTACCCTCTTTAGATTTGTCTCCTTTGCCTTTCTTGCTTTTTTTAGAGCTAGGTTTGCCTCGACTACTGCTAGGTCTGCCACCACCTCCACGAGAACCACCACTCATGCCGCCTCCGCTCATTCCTCCGCCTTCGTCACCGCCACCGAGTACATCATCATTTCTAACAGAACGAGTCTTTTTTCGACTAGATCTAAAATCCATTTTTCCAAAGCGATAATTGAAATTGACTCGAATACTTCTATTGAGTAATAATCGTTCTGAGCTTTGATTAAAAAAGGCGGAATTAAGTTCAGAATTGATTCGCCATCCGCGCTGTAAAAAGTTTTCGGCAGCTAAACCAATACTCCCTTTCTTGTTTTTAAAATCTTTATTAACCCCTACGGAATAAGCTCCGAATCCACCTCTGGTCCCTTGTAATTGTACTCTCCGCCCTCTCATAAAAGCAAAACCTTGTACCGTCCATCCCTTGTCCAATTTATATTGAGACATGAGGCGTCCACCGTAGTTCCAACCCTTATTGGTAGCCGTTTCGGAAAGACCATCTATACCTGTTACCTGTCCCTCTAAAGAGGCATACCGCAAATTGACTCCACCGTTAATGGAAAACTTATCGGACAAATTCACATTGGCAAATAGGTTCATTCCGACAGATTGTTCCTTCCCAATATTATCGTAGGTGGTAATGATCGCTCCCTGTGCAGTATCTAATGGGAAGCGAACTTGGTTGATCGCATTATCGGTAGTTCTTCCAAAGAAGGAGACATTTAGGTAGGTCTTTTTGATGAGTTTACTAATGCCTAACTCTATATTATTAGCCAATTCAGGTCGTAAGTCTGGATTACCTATTTGTATATCTTGGCTATTTTGGAAGTTAATATTAGGATTGAGTTGTCGTAGTCCAGGTCGCTGAATCCGTCGGTTATAGCCTAATTTAATGGTCGTGAAATCCTTAAATGTTTTGGACACATTGATACTCGGTACTACATTGCTATAATCTGGGATATTAATATCTTCTCCATCTTGGAAGGCATCAATAAACGTATGTTCCCAACGCACTCCTGCTTTAAATGTGTATTTGCCTGGAGTAGAGTAGGTATAAGAAGTATAAGCAGCTGCTACATTCTGATCATAATCTAAGGTCCCCGCAGGTCGACTAAAGTCGGGGGTAAATACCCCTTCTGTGGTCGCCGCCTCATAAGAAAAATCACTATCAACGGCTCGGAAAATGCCTTTCCCACCTATTTCAAAAATTTGATTTTTACCGATCGGTCGGATATAGTCTGTTTGGAAAGTAATCTCTTGATTCAAATTATCATCTAAGTTCTTAATGCTGTTTAAGAAATTTTCGTCAGCATCTAGATTAGCGGAGGTGAAATTACTATTCGCATCATTCCGACTGTAGAGCGTTGAAATACTAAACTCATGTCCAGAGCTAATGATTTTCAGATAATCTACATTAAAATCGGTTGAACCAGAAAATCTTCTACTATTAATATCCCTCAAATTTGTACGCAACAAAACACCGTCTGAAGAGACATTGGTTGTTTGTAATTGATCTGTTTTAAAATTTCGAATGCCAAAGCGGACGCCTCCTGATAAAAATTGTGTTTTATCAATATCGTAATCAAAACCCAGATTATATCGACCAAAAACACCATTATCAGAGGACTTGGCAAATTGATCGGTGAATATATTCCTGGATTTGGTCAATTGTTCCATGCTACTCTCTGCATCATTATAAAACGCCCGCCCAAAACCTCCGAGGGTGGCGCCAAACTTCCCTCTTCGCAAACTTCCATTTAACCCCAAATTAGACCCTCTTAAACCGAAGCCCGAATTAATATTTAAATAATATCCTTCTAAATTATTCTTCTTGGTAATAATATTGATAATGCCCCCAGAACCTTCCGCATCATATTTAGCAGAAGGAGAAGTAATGACCTCTACTGTTTTAATCATATCCGCCGGTAACATCTTTAAGGCATCGGCAATACTAGCAGCCACTATCGTGGAGGGTTTGTTATTAATTAAAACCCGAATATTTTCATTGCCTCTTAAGGACACATTACCTTCTAAATCAACTGTTAATAAGGGTACTTTACGCAATACATCTGCGGCATCACTCCCTTTGGAGAGTTTGTCTTGGTCGGCATTATAGACCATTCGATCCACTTTTTCTTCTATTAAAGAGCGTTCTCCCGTTACGGTTACTTCCTCCAAGGTAGCGGCCCCTTCTGACAAAAATATTTTCCCTAGGTTGATACTTCGTTCCTTTTTTATTTCCACATCCTCCACGACTGTTTTTTCATAGCCTAAGAAGGAAATTTCCAACTTGTAAGTACCGTCAATTAATTCGTTTAGTACGAACTTTCCTTTTTCATCCGTGATGGTTCCATCTATTAAATCCGCTTCTCTAAATAAGGAAATAGTAGAGAATTCGACAGGATTTTGGTCGCCCTCGCTCAAAATAGTCCCTGTAATCTTACCGATTCCTTTTTTACGGGTGGACTGTCCATTAGGAATTTGTGCGATTATACTCAGGGTAAGCAGCATGACGAATGTGGTAAATAGTATTCTTTTCATGGTAGGTAAGTTCTTTTTTAGGGTTGATTTCCAAATGATTGACCGCATAAAGCCATGTTTATTTCATTTCTCTCCCGCATAAGGGGGAAATGTTTGTTAGTACAGGTGATTTTCTACTACAAAAGAAGTAAGTAATTCTGATAACTTTTTGAAGAGTGGCAGAAATGAATTTGAGGATTTTCTGAGAAATTATTAAAAAAAAGAGAATCCTTTCTAGTACCTTAGGATTAAATACGGTCGCCATCACTAATATGCATGAACAGACGCTAACGTATTAGGTTCATTAAATTAAAGAAAAATGCGATATAATAGACTTAATTCGGTTGACGGTAAACGATCAATGAAGCGTGATTTTATTTGGAATACTTATTAAAATTAGAAAAACAATGAATAGAAAAACATATGTAAAATTAGATTAAAAATTGATTTATCTAATATGAGCGATAGATAATTCTAGTTGATAGTGTTTTAAAACCTGTAATTAGTGCGGGTATCAACACGATTCAAGAAAGATTTGCTTTGTAAGATATTGATAACGATAGTTCAATGAATAGTGTTGATTGGGATGGTAATAATGCTAAAATTCTGCTACAGAAGTAGTACTAAACACAAGTATAGGGTACACTATTGAATTATTACTAACAGTTCTTTAGCATGGTTGCAATCAATTTTGTTCCTCACAAAATTGATCCTTCAACTGTTAAGTGGTACACTTTTCAACTGAAATCTGGTACATTATTCAACTAATATATACACCTATGCTATACTTCGTATTTTCGGCTCTAGTATCCTTAAATTTATCAAATTGCCCCTTGGTGTACTTTAGTAAGGCATCTGTCTTTAACTTTTTCATGCCCACAAGGTACGGGTTTCAGCCCATTTTCAACCATATCCAGAATTGCTGTTGTATAAGCAGCAATTCTGGATATGGCTTAAAAAAGGTAAAAATAGTACCTTGAGGACATGAAAATTTTAAAGATCGATCAGCTACTTGAGTACACAAAAGATAGATTTGCTAGATTTAAGGACAATCGAGGTAAAAATAAGCAGTATGGGATAGGAGATTCTCTGCAAAGCGGGTTGGCGATATTCTCCTTAAAGGATAGTTCGTTGTTAGAATTTAACAAACGACTTACAAAGCGGAAAGATAATCTCAAACGAGTATTTAAGATAGATAGGGTGCCACCAGATGAGACGATGCGAGAAATAATAGACGAGATAAATCCATTACAAATAGAGAAAGTGAAAAAAGGAGTATTACAGCAAGTAAAAGAACAAGGGCTGTTTAAAGAGTTTGAATATTTTGGTGAACATAAATTACTTTTGATAGATGGGGTACATCATCATAATTGATGGTGTTAAAGAAGCTCAGGCTTCCACCAATTCCAATAATGCGGCTAACCCACCTGAGGAGTTATCTAATAAGGAACAAATACAAGAGAATTTGCACAATTATCAGGAACAAAAAGGCAATGCCAACATCAATCCTTCTAAAGCGGAAATTGCTAATACAGGTATAGACGAAAATTGTGATGGTATCTCCTTGATTATTGATGAAGATGGGGATGGTTGGAATTCCAGCATTGATTGTGATGATACCAATGCAAGCGTAAACGGAGCAGCTACGGAAATTGCTAATAATGGTATTGATGAGGATTGTGATGGAATGGATTTAGTAACAGCCGTAGATTTGGATAACGACGGCTTTACCAACGATGTAGATTGTGACGATAACAATTCCAATATCAACCCTGCCCAAGCGGAAATTGCGAATAGTGGCTTTGATGAAAATTGTGATGGTATCTCCCTTATCATTGATGAAGATGGGGACGGCTGGAACTCTAGTATTGATTGTGATGATATGAACGCTAGTATCAACGGTGCTGCCACAGAAATTCCCAATAATGACATAGACGAAGATTGTGACGGGATGGACTTAGTCACTTTACAAGATCAAGATGGCGATGGATTTCTAGAAGATGTGGATTGTAATGATGAAGATCCGAATATCAATAGTGGGGTAGAGGAGATTCCCAATAATGGGATAGATGAAGATTGTGATGGGGAAGACCTAACTACATCCATTCATGAATTGGAAGGAGTGACCTTGCGTTTGTACCCTAATCCTGTAAGTGATTTTATTAGGATTGAGTGTTATCCGCTCCAGATATTTGACGTAGCACTTTTTCATTTAGATGGGACCTTACTACACCATAGTCGCAATAGCCCTTTAATAGACATTCGAGCGCTACCTTCGGGACTTTATCTACTAAATGTTACTCTTGCTGCTTCTAACCAAGCTGTAATTGAAAAAGTTTTTGTGGTTATACTGCGAACGGGGTAAAATTATGAAAGTGAACTAATTGTTTATTTGTGTAACTGTTTATTCGTTTACAAGCTATACTTAGATAAACAGTTCAACAAATAAACAATTAAACAGTATTGTAAAATCACTTTTTTATCC
>CALJIQ010000130.1 GCA_937973995.1 uncultured Saprospiraceae bacterium | reverse complement strand
AGTAGTCTGACAAAAATAAGTTAACAATTTTGCTTTTCAGTTGATTGATTATTAATTACTGATTATTAGCTAATTAGGCGTGTTCAGTAGCGTCTGGAAAATAATTAATAATCAATAATTAATAATGTCACACTACTTAGTCATTAGACTTACTCGTTAATTTGACTATGTTAGATTAGTAGTTTCGATAATCTGAACTTCGCTTAGACAACTAATCAGATTAGACGTTTTCGTTCAATCAGATCACTCAAAGTGATCTGATTGATAGATCATTCACTCACCCTATTAGCTTAATTGATTGATTTTCACAGATTATACGCAAGCCTAATCTGCAATAATCCAAGAAATCTTCTTCATCTAATCAGCGAAATCAATTAAAAATCTGCGAAATCAGCGATTCAAAAAGAGACGAACCAACTTCAAGAATTCCTCAGGTGCCGTAGCATGAACCCAATGATTAGCATTGATGGTAGCAATAGCTGCACTAGGGAAGATTAGCTTAATTGATTGATTTTTACAGATTATACGCAAGCCTAATCTGCAATAATCCAAGAAATCTTCTTCATCTAATCAGCGAAATCAATTAAAAATCTGCGAAATCAGCGATTCAAAAAGAGACGAACCAATTTCAAAAATTCCTCAGGTGCCGTAGCATGAACCCAATGATTAGCATTCGGGATGGTAGTAATAGCTGCGCTAGGGAAAAGAACTTGCACTGCTTCTTTATCTGAATCTAGCACATAATTGGATTGTCCGCCTCTTACAAATAAGGTAGGTTTTTCAAAAGGTAGGTCTTCTAATAAGACATTGTCAAGAATAGTATCATACTGCTCATGTAGAACGGATAGATTCATTTTCCATTCATACTGTCCTTCTTTATTTCTAGTTAAGTTTTTTAATAAAAATTGGAGCGTGGAGGGCTCTTTTATTTTCTGTTCCAGTTGGATGGTTGCCTCTTTTCGACTAGTGATATGGGGTAGGTCAATGGAAGTCAAAGCCTCAAAAATAGCTTGATGACCAGCCTGATATTGCTTAGGTGCTATATCCACGACCACCAATTTAGAAACCATATCCGGATAACTCAAAGCAAATTGCATAGCCGTTTTACCGCCCATAGAGTGACCAATAACATGGGCTTCATATATCCAATTGGTCTCCATGAATTGTTGTAAATCCTCTGCTAGGAGTTGGTAAGTAAAGTCAGGTAAGTGTGGGGAACGACCATGATTTCGTTGGTCAAGAATATAGACGGTATAGTGTTCTGCTAGTTTCTTGGCAATGGTCTGCCAATTGTCCAGCATCCCAAATAAACCATGAAGGATGATAATGGGAAAGCCTTGTCCGAAAGATTTGTAGTTGAGGGTCAAAGAGATGAGTGATTGGTGACTGGTAATTGGTGACTAGT
The DNA here is from genome assembly GCA_937973995.1 of uncultured Saprospiraceae bacterium. Lineage (GTDB taxonomy): Bacteria > Bacteroidota > Bacteroidia > Chitinophagales > Saprospiraceae > JAFMDF01. The sequence goes on along the minus strand of CALJIQ010000130.1, from coordinate 3,517 downwards.
GTTAAATACTAAACATTATACTGAACTCGGGATAAATATCCGATTATCCAATACTGTTTATTTGTTGAATTGTTGAACTGTTTATCCAAGTGTAGCTTATAAACAGTTAAACAAATAAACGAATTATCCATTTTCGGTAATTTATCCCGTCTGTAGTATAATAACCAATTTTACATATTACACTGACAATTATCTAGACATTCGATAATTAAAGAGACGTCGCGCTCTTTCAAAGAGTACTGCATCTTTCGACCATCGCGCTTGACACTCAAAATGCCTTTGTAGCGCATGTTTTGTAAATGGTGAGAAGTGAGGGATTGCTCGGTACCGAGTTTGGTGCAAATTTCCGTTACCGTCAAGAAAGGATACTGTTCCAATAAATGGACAATTCCGAGGCGAGTAGGATGTGCGATAATTTTAAGTATAAAAGCAATGCGTTCTAGTTTCGCAGAAAGCTCTTCATTAATCACGCCGTCTTTTTCTTCCTTAGTTTCCATATTTCTTTTTTTGAAGTTGTTAGCGGTTAATGAATCAATAACAACTTCCAATGAGCTATCGAATCATTCGCATAAAAGTACCGACAAACCAATTGGAATCTGCTTTGATCAATCGGTCAAAGGTATTATCGATTTTATTGGAATAGAGTTCTAATTCTTTGACCACTTTTACAAATTCTTCTGTTTCTTTGTCTTTTATCTCTATGTCTGCGGCATCAATTTCCTCCAGCATCTTAATGATTGGTTCTAATTCTTTTTTCTTTCGTTGGATAATGATTCTTTTCACTACCTCCCACATATCTTTCTCCGCAATAAAGTATTCTTTCCGATCACCAGGAATTAACTCCTTGTGTGCCAGGCCCCAATCAATTAAAGCACGAATATTCATATTGGTGTTTCCAACAGAAATTTGCAACTCCTTTTTTATATCTTGAGCACTCAAGGGCTTCTCTGATATCAACAATAACGCATGAATCTGTGCCATCGTTCGATTGATACCCCAATTAGAGCCTAAAGTGCCCCAAGATTGAATGAATTTTTCTTTTTTTTCCTGAAGGGTCATGATCTGAATGATGAATGATAAAGGATGAATCTTGAATGTATCTATTATTCAAAATTCAAAATTCACCATTCAAAATTATTTAATTTGTGTCTAATATATCCGAATTGCGCCAAAGTAACAAAAATAGCGTTGATTAAGTTGTCTATTATCTATAGTTCTTGTGGATTTCCCCTTCTTTAGCGGTTTTATTAGCTTAGGAGGCAGGAAAAAAATAACCTACCCACTCTGACTTGTTCTTTTTCCGTCTAAGAAACCCTGAAAATAGAGCCGTAGCCCTGCTATGCCTCGATTTTTAGAATTCCTTACACGAAAAAATAACTGCGCCATAACGGGTACTTTATTTATTTCCTGCCCCTTAAATCTTTAAACTAGAATAAATTGCGATGAATCAAATGATTAGAAACCAATTTCCAGCATTAAAAAGAATCCATAATCGGAAATCATTGATTTTATGGGGTGGTCATTTTTATGCCATTCGTGCGACGGAGGTATTAGGCTTATTGGAAAAAAGGGGGGTGACTCGTATGAGGATTTCGGCTTATAATGTGGAAAAAGAAATTGATCGGACGTTGGAAGTGATGGGAAAATTGTAGCAGGTGGGAAATCTCTGGAGAGCTTTTTTAAGCAAAAAGTCCACACCTATTTCTCAAAAAGAATAAAAATAGAAATCAAAACCAAAATCAATCTTCTTCCGTAAATTTACCTCAAACAACGGAGAAAAATGAGAAAAACCTACGGCAATACTTGGTGGGGCAAACAATGGCTCAACGCCCTCACCCAAATAGATAATTCCAACCGCTTACCAAGAGGACGCACCTATGCCAATAAAGGATTAGCTAGAAATATTGAAATTAAAGGAAACGAAGTGACGGCAGATGTGCAGGGCACTCGACCCCGACCTTATAAAGTTGCCATATCTATACCCACCTTTTCGGCGAATGAAAAAGCAAAGATTATTGAGATAGTAACGGGTAATCCGATTTACCTATCCAAATTATTGAATCGAGAATTGCCCAATGATTTGAATAAGACTTGTAGTCGGCAGGGGATTGAGTTATTCCCTAAACGATGGCGAGATTTGAACGGTACTTGTTCGTGTCCTGATTATGCAGTGCCTTGCAAACATTTGGCTTCCGTCTTGTATTTAATAGCCAATGAGATAGATAAAAATCCGTTTTTGGTCTTTCAATTACATGATTTTGATTTGTTCAAAGGATTAGAAGGAGTGGGTTATACTGCTTCGGGGCAACAAGATATTTCCATTTTAGCAGCAGCGGAGTTGCGGACCAAAACGGAATTTAGCGAAGTACCGTTTGAGTGGTCAAGTGAGACTTATGCTGCTTTAGATTTTTCAACTATTCCAGAATGTAGAGAGCAATTGATTACCTTACTTGGCTCAAAACCCGTTTTTCATCCAACGGGGGATTTTAAATTTATGAGCGAGCAAGTGTATAAGGGCACGGCAAAGAATGTTCAAAAACTAATCAAAAAGAAAAGCGAAGAAGAAGTGACTGTTGAGATGGATGCGGTGGATGAGATGGAAATATTGCTAGATAAAGAATTGGATTTTATTAGTGCGAGTTTTCAAGACAATCGAGGAAAGTCTGTCCTATCCTTTGATAAAATGGCGCCTTTGGTAGAGTGGCTAGATGCTATTCCGCCAAGTAGAATAGAACAATTATCGAATCCATTGCGAGGCTTGTTTTTGGCTTATCACTTAGCGGAGAAATTGATTTTGCAAAGTGCCTATATTCCACAATTGTTGCGCATTGGGGCAAAGCGATATAAGGTGCGATGGTTACCCGCTATTTTGAATGAATCTGTTAGAACTATTTTTGAGCAAGTCAAGTCCTTGTGTCCTACCACGATTTTATATTATCAAGTTGGGAAAGAAATTTACCAACCAATTGCAGAAGATTACTTCACTAATCTGTTGTCTATTTTCCTAAATCATTTTGTACATACCCATCATCCTTTAAATGCTCGCCAACAAGAACAAAGTACTAGTCGCTTATTTTTCAATGGCTCGTTGGAATCCTTTAAGGAGTTTGAAAATAGAGAATATCCCAATGCCATTCAACTGTGGTTGAGCAAATATTATATAGTCGAAAAAGAAAATGTACCCGTCCTACAAATCGAAGACTTGGACGATGGTTTTGAAGTACAAGTAGCAGTGGACGACACCACCAAACCACTCGAACCACCCATTCCACTACAAGCCCTTTTTAGCCAAAAAGTATTTTCCAATATTCGATTAGACGTATTGCGAGACCTAGCCATGCTATCGGATTATTTTCCGCAGATTAGTCAGTTAGTTGCTTCTAAAGGGCAAGAAAAATTAATTTTTAATTCAGAAGATTTTGTAGCAATTTTATTTAAGATACTACCGACGATTCGACTGTTTGGTATCAAGGTTTTATTGCCAAAAGCTTTGCGCAAAGTATTGCGTCCGCAGATG
>CALJIQ010000129.1 GCA_937973995.1 uncultured Saprospiraceae bacterium | reverse complement strand
ATTGAGTAGCTACATACTCAAAACTCGGCGGCACTAAGAAGACCACTCGTTCTTCCTTCAAATCTTCTGAACCATCTAACAAATGGGTAGCTATTGAACCAGAAGCATTTAATAATTGCTGGAAAGAATAAGCTGTTTGGTTAGAAACAATAGCTGTTCTATTTGAAAATTGTTCTGCTCTTTTTACTAATTCAATCATTATAAACGATAATCTTGGTGGTACTTGTAATAAAAGCTCAAGATAACAAATATTCGGCTTTTCTAAATTTATATATAACACCCGACGAAGAATAATTTGGACTTACAAAAGAACTATGGTAAATTTGAAATTAAGCAAAAACAATATTTACAAAAAATAAGTTTTGCGTTTCTAAATCCCTTTTATGCTACAATACTTATTCAAAAGAATCCTCTATTTTATACCTACCTTTTTCATCGTTTCTTTAATCATCTTTTTTTTGAGTAAAGCAGCAGGAGAACAATTACAGTGCGATGATGACCCTAACGGCCCAGATTTAGAAACTTGTATGAATGAGGCCCATCAAAAAGGGTACGACAAACCTATTTTTTACTTTGCTTTTTCTACTGTAGCTCATCCTAGTACTTTATATAAAATTTTTAGAGAAGAGCGAAGAAACGCCACACATGAATTAATTGGGCAGTATGGCAATTGGGCACAAATTAATCAGTACCGACAAACACTCAATCAAATAGATCATCAACTAGAAAGTATTGGTGAACAACATAGCAGCAAAAGCATCACCAAAATTCAAAAAGCCATCAACCTCCTACAAGTTTCCTCTAAAGACCCTGTGATTCTTAGCCAATTGACAAAAATAGAAGCTGCTATTGGCGATACCCTATTAACTGATATCAAACCACAAGCCCTTGAATTAGCTACCGCTTATAATACCATAAAAGCAGAAGCTACTCCAAATAAGCTATTAATCCCTAGTTTTCATTGGTACGGATTAGATAATCAATATCATTTCTGGATAACTAATTTTCTTAGTGGTAATTTTGGTATTTCCCATCAAGATGCATTGCCCGTAGCTGATAAGATAAAAACCAAGTTACCTTGGACACTCTATCTTAATATTCCAGCTATTTTTCTGGCGTATCTGATTTCTATTCCATTAGGTACCTACTCTGCGATTTATCGAGATACTCGCTTTGATAAAATAGTTGCTACTGTATTATTACTTTTTTATTCCTTACCCGTATTTTGGATAGGTACTTTGTTAGTTAATTTTTTTACAACCTCCGAATATGGTATGAAGATTTTCCCACCTATTGGTCTAAAAGGAGATGAACTAAATTGGGAAAATATGACTCGATTATTTCTACCTATTTTTTGTCTGACTTATGGTTCTTTAGCTTTCATCTCTCGACAAATGCGGAGCAGTATGATAGAGACCATGCAACAGGATTTTATTCGAACAGCTCGCGCCAAAGGGCTTTCTTCCAAATCAGTTATTTGGAAACATGGTTTCAAAAATTCTGTTTTTCCCTTAATCACTATTTTTGGTTCGGTATTACCAAGCGTTTTTGCGGGAAGTGTGATAGTAGAATTAATTTTTAATATAACAGGAATGGGTTGGTTATTATTTACGTCGATTCAAACTGCTGATTGGCCAGTTGTTTATGCTATTTTAATGATAGCGGCTATTTTAACAATGGTAGGATTATTGATTGCAGATATTTTGTATGTATTGGTAGACCCAAGGGTTCGATTAGATAAAAAATAAAAGACTTTATTATGTTTTGGAAAAAGAAAAAAGAAAGTGCTAAAGGGCAATTGCCAGATGGTAAAAAAATGGAGCTGCTTCATAATGAAAAGGACGGAATCGTTAAAGTAGTAACATCAGGTGAAACTACAGGGAAAGACAACAAAGAAATGCTAGAGTATTTTAGCGAAAAAAATAACATTCCTGTTTTCAAAGGCGAAATAAAACATGGCTATGAGTCTGACTTTTTAGGTTATAAAGATTCCTGCCCTAACTGTGAAGCACCTACTCAGCAAATGATGAGTAATTTTGCTTATGCTACCCAAGAAGCCTCTAGGATAGCAAGTGCGCCAGCTGGTCATTTTTGTACAAATTGTCCAACAGTCATTATTGATGACGATATAATGCGCTCGGTGCTTGATAGTAAATTTATCTATGGAGGTGTTTTCACAATAGAAACAGGTTATAAAGATTCTGGCAAAGAAATGTTCGAAACGTTTAATGGGGAAAAACCTATTATAATTCTTGATGAATATCAAGAAAACATTTTCGGTCTAGTACAATCCGTTCATCAATCAAGTTCGGGTTTATATCAACCCAACAAAGTATCAAAAGCAGCATTAAAACAAAAAGCTATTTTGCAACAGAAGAAAAAGAAAAGTAATCAGAAAAAGAACAAGGCCGCCAAAAAAGCTAGAAAAAGTAATCGGCGCAGATAGAAAATAATTCTCAGTAAAAACCAAAAAGGGCTTGAAGAAATTATCTTCAAGCCCTTTTTTAGTATCATTTTAAGAGAGTTAGAGCTTCCAGAACTTGGAGTTCTGGAAGCTCTTTATAAAAATTATCCACCAAAATCATCAAAAGAGATATTCTCTTCTGGTACGCCTAAATTATCCAAGGTACGAATAACAGAAGCATTCATCATTGGAGGTCCACAGAAGTAGTATTCAATTTCTTCTGGCTCTTCGTGATTCTTTAGATATTCTTCGTAACAAACACTCATTACATATCCTTTGAAACCGTCGCCATTCGGGTCATTCACATCTTTCTTTAACGTCCAATTATCTTCTGGTAATGGGTTATCCAAAGCTACATGGAATTTGAAGTTTGGAAACTCTTTTTCAATTTTTCTAAATTCTTCAATATAAAATAATTCTCTTTTCGTTCGACCACCATACCAGAAAGATACTTTTCTATCTGTTGTTTTTAAGGTATGGAATAAGTGGTATAAATGAGAACGCAAAGGCGCCATTCCTGCACCACCCCCGATATACACCATTTCCTTCTTCGTATTCTTAATAAAGAATTCGCCATACGGTCCAGAGATCGTAATCTTATCCCCTGGCTTTTTAGAGAATACATAAGAGGAACATACACCAGGATTAACTGCCATCCAACCACCTGCCTTTCTATCGAATGGAGGCGTTGCAATACGAATATTCAACATCACGATATTTCCTTCCGCTGGGTGATTTGCCATGGAGTAGGCTCGGAATTGTTCTTCGTCATTCTTCATTTTCAAGCCCCACAATTTATATTTATCCCACTCACTTTTAAATTTCTCTGGACCAGAAGGATCGTCAGGATGTGGCGCAATATCCATATCCTTGAAATCTACTGTTACTTGTGGTACATCAATTTGAATATATCCACCTGATTCAAAATCCAATACTTCGCCTTCTGGCAATTCCACCACAAATTCCTTAATAAAAGAAGCTACATTATAATTAGAGCGTACCGTACATTCCCACTTCTTAATACCAAAAATTTCTTCTGGTATACTGATTTCCATATCCTCTCGCACCTTCACTTGGCAAGCTAGTCGCTTCTTTTCTGCTGCTTCCTTTCTAGTCAAGTGATTTAATTCGGTAGGCAAGACTTCTCCCCCACCCGCATATACATGACACTCACACATTGCACAGGTGCCACCTCCTCCACAGGCGGAGGGCAAGAACACACTACTATCCGATAAAGCGGATAGCAAAGAAGAACCGGGCTTCACCAATAAAGGCTTTTCCGTATCTCCATTTACAATAATTTTTACATCTCCTTGCGGCACTAATCGCTTTCTTGCACCAATCAGCATGAATGCCAATGCCAAGATCACAAGGCTAAAAACAATGATTGCTATTATGTAATGCATAGTCTTTTATATAGTGAACTCCCCCCAACCCCCTTTTAAAAAGAGGGGGAGTTTCTCCGAAACAATAACTTCAATTCGGAGGAAACTCCCTCCCTTTTAAGGGAGGGTTGGGGAGGGTTAATAATCAATTAACAACTACTTCGTTCCAGTTAAAGCAGCAGGATCAATACCCATTAAACTCATAAAGGCAATCCCCATTAAACCTGTCAAAATAAATGCCATTCCCAAACCTCGTAAGGCAGGAGGAACATCCGAGTATTTTATTTTTTCTCTAATGGCAGCAATCGCAATAATGGCTAGGAACCAGCCAAAACCACCTCCTAATCCAAAGGCTAATGATTCTGTGAAATTGTATTCTCTAGCTACCATAAATAACGACCCACCTAAGATGGCGCAGTTCACGGTAATCAAGGGTAAAAAGATACCCAAGGAATTATATAAGGCAGGCGAAATTTTCTCGATGACCATTTCCACCAATTGTACCATAGAGGCAATTACCGCAATGAATAAAATTAATCGCAGAAAAGTCAAATCCAATCCATTAATCGCCCCATCCAATAAATAGGTATTAATTAACCAGTTGATGGGCATGGTGATACCTAATACGAAGATTACAGCTAAGCCCAGACCAAACGCCGTCTTCACCGTCTTGGATACTGCCAGATAGGAACACATTCCTAAGAAGTAGGCCAATACCAAGTTATCTATAAATGCTGCTTTGATGAATATATTAAAGAAATCCATTTATTAAGTATGAGGTATGAGGTATGAAGTAGGAGGTATGCTTTACTGCATACCTCCTACTTTATACTTCATACTTATTTATGATACATCTACCAATTTCGGTGTCCAGCTACGCTGTATCCAAATGAAGATACCAATCAAAAACATAGCTGCTGCGGGTAATACCATTAAGTTATTATTGGAGTACCAAGAGAACCAAGTACCGATGCCCGATTCTGCCAAAGTATTGATCGTATAATCTGCATTAGGTCCGATGATTTTCCATTCACCAAGAGGACTGCCTGCAAACAAACTTCCTTTCCCAAATAACTCTCTAAAGAGTGCCACCAGCAAAAGGATGGCTCCGTAGCCTAGTCCATTCCCAATACCATCTAAGAAAGAACGCCACGGCCGATTCGCCATAGCAAAGGCTTCCAAACGTCCCATCACAATACAGTTGGTAATAATCAAGCCGATATAAACCGATAATTGCTTATAGACTGGATAGCTTAAATATTTTAAAGTAAGCTCCACTACTGTCACCAAGGTCGCAATAATCACCAATTGCACAATCATACGAATGGACTTCGGAATTCTGTTTCTTAACAGAGAGGTAAACAAACTAGCAAAGCCGCATACGAAAACCACTGCCACAGATATAACCAGAGAAGGCCATACCAAAGAAGTCACCGCCAAGGCTGAACAAATCCCCAATACCTGAATGGTAATCGGATTATTATCGTACAAGGGGTCCGTAATTAGCTTCCGCTCTTTTTTTCCGAAAAGTGGCTCTTTAACTGCTGTTGTTGTGGCCGTTTTAACTTCCGCCATTTGTTATATTTTGGTTGATTGATTATTAAATTATTGATTATTTCTTCACGTCATCTTAGCTTAGCCAATAATTAATAATCAGTAATCAATAATCTTTATCCTCGAATCTTACTAGGAGATTTAATTTTATTAAAATAAGGCTGATAGTACTTAATTCCTCTATACAGCATTTCACCGACTCCATCCGCCGTTACGGTAGCACCAGAGATACCATCCACTTCATGGGTTCTATCCTTTGCACCACCTTTACGCACATTGATAGAGGTATAATTACCATTATCATCAAATATTTTCGTGCCTTTAAATTGTCTAGCGAAAGCAGGATTATCTTTAATTTCTGCACCCAACCCAGGCGTTTCTCCTTTGTGATCAAAAGAGGCACCTACTACCGTTGATAAATCTTGCTCTAAAGCAATATTGCCCCATATTTCGTCCCAAAGACCATTGCCTCTAACAGATAGGATATAGAATTTGTTGCCACCATCTGCATTATATACATAGAGTGGCAATTGACGATCTGCTTCTGGCTTTTTCTTCTCTTTTGCCATATCCACTTTCTCTGCTTTAACACCATCTAGCACATCTCCATCCATATCCAACACCACTTGCTCAATTTGTTTATCAAAAATACCCAGCACTTCTTCATCATTCAAATCATCCACCTTCGTATCCAAATGAGAATTAATAGCAGATAATACCGCTCGCTTATTAAAAACATCCTCATTAATGGCTACTTGGTCTTTTGTACCATAGAATAAAAAGGATAGTGTCAGGGCAACCAAAACGGTCATTGCCAAGGTGAATAATACGATATATCCTGTACGTTCCATTGTCTAATTTTGAATTTTGAATGATTGAATTTTGAATAATGTGTTATTCATTATTCATCATTTACCATATTAATGCTCCGCAGTAACAGGTGCAGGGGTAGTAGTGTTGCCACTATTAGCAGCCGCCTGCTTCAATCTTCGACTAATATTACCCTCTAATACGTAATGGTCGATTAAAGGTGCAAATACATTTAGTAGTAATATCGCCAACATCCATCCTTCTGGATAGGCTGGATTTAGTACCCGAATAATCATTCCAATAAAACCTATCAAGAATCCATAAATCCATTTTCCTCTAGTTGTAGAAGCTGCTGTTACGGGGTCTGTTGCCATAAATGCCATCGCAAAGAAGAAACTACCCATATAAAATTGGTAGTACCACGGAACAGTCATAAAAGGCGTTGCCCCCCATACGTTTAATAACATGGCACAAACTGCCGCACCAATCAACATAGACAACATGACTCTCCAACTGGCAATCCCTAAGGCAATTAATAAACCTGCCCCTACAAGGATGAAAGGCTTATTCGTTTCTCCAATTGAACCAGGTATGCCTCCCCACCACATTTGAGAAGGGGTATAAACCGCCGTTACATTTTCCCAACCGCCTTTAAAGGCTAGACTCAATGGCGTAGCACCGGTATAGCCATCTACCACGGTTGCACGAGCATCAAAGGTACTCAGCCCCATTCCCTCGAATATCCAATTAAAAAAGCCGACGCCCCATCCGTAATCTGCAGGCGAACCTGCTTCGGTACCTGCCAAACCAGCCACCCATACTTCATCTCCAGAAATCGTTGTCGGATAAGCAAAGAAGATAAAAACACGAGCCAATAAGGCTATATTTAATATATTCATTCCCGTTCCACCAAAAGCCTCTTTACCAATGATTACCGCAAAAGCTACTGCCATAGCCAACCACCATAATGGAATATCTGGCGGCATAATTAAAGGAATCAATGCCCCCGAAACCAGAAATCCTTCTTCAATCGCATGTCCTTTCTTAGCCGCATACCAAAACTCAATTCCTAATCCCACTACATGGGTCACGATAAAGATGGGAATCAATTTCATTAAACCATATGCCAACTTCAAATGAAATCCATCCACAAACGAATCATACATCCCTAAAGCGGCAAAATGCTGATGCCCTATATTGATAGAACCGAAGACATAACATAGTTGCATCGCCAATACCACCATCACCATTGTTCGCTTCAAATCCATTCCGTCCCGAATATGGACTCCATCTTTCGTTACTTCATCTGGCGCATATAAAAAAGTAAAGAACCCATCATACAGTGTATGCAAGAAAGGAGATTTCTTCTTGTCTGGCTCAATGCTTTTTACTTTGTCTAAAAATGAACTCATTCTTTAATTATTAATTAATAATTATTGATTCTTAACCATTCGCACCTAGATGATTGAATCTAGCAAATAATTAATAATCAGTAATCAATAATATTCTTAAGATTGCTCTCGCATATACTCCAAACCTTCTCTCAATATCTTCTGTAAGGGTTGCTTAGAAGTACAAGCAAACTCGCAAAGGGCGATGTCTTCTTCTGAAAGCTCGGTGATGCCCAAGCCTTCCATGCGTTCTATGTCGTTAGCTAAGATAGCTTTCATTAAATGCTGTGGATATATATCCATCGGTAATACTTGCTCGTACTGCCCTGTTACTACGAAAGCTCTCTTTTCGCCGTGTGTATTCGTATTCGCTTCGTAGGTGATGTCCATAAGTCCACTCAAAAAAGTTTGAGATGTACTTGGGCGAGCAGTGGTAGGTATCAACCATCCAAACATTTCATACTCCTTACCCTCTTTAATGGTTGTAATCTGATCGTCATGAATATTCAGAAACTCCTCACTCGTCTTTGATTTCCCAGACAAAACATCGCCAGATATCAATCTTGCACCATCTGCTGCATTGCCTTTTAACAAATCTCCGACATTCGCTCCTATATACGTTTTCACATAACCTGTTTCTGCTAACTCTCCACCTGTTACAGCTACCATTCTAGAGGCATCAAATTTACCTTCTGTAAATAGCTTACCAATGGTAAGTACATCTTGCACGCCTAATACCCAAACTTTATCTGAACCCGAAATGGGTGCGGTGTGGTGAATCTGAACCCCTACATTACCAGCTGGGTGCTTGCCATGAAAATAGGTTTGCTTTACGCCTTTAGCATTCGTAAAAACGGAAGAAGGAGCCTTCTTACCATTCAATCCTAAATAAACAGAACCAGTAGTCAGTTTTCCTAAAACATCTAAGCCTTTTTGAAAAGCCGCTCCTTTTCCTTCTACCACAAAATCTAAATCAGGTGCTAATGGAGCAGAATCGAACGTAGAAATAAATATATTTTTTGGTGTCTCCGCTGGATCAGGCACCACATCGAAAGGTCTTTGTCGAATCAAAGACCAAGCCCCACTTTCTAATAGAAAATTAACTAGGTCTTCTCTACTCCCATTTAAATCAGCAGGTTGAAAAGATTTATACTGAATGTCTCTATCAGCTAAAATAACGACCTCTTTAATAGACCGCTTTTCTGCTCGATTAACCGCCACAATTTCTCCACTCACAGGCGCCACATATTTAACATTAGGTCGCTTTTTGTCAAAAAACAACACATCCCCTGCTTTCACTTCATCTCCTACCTCCACCGTTACCTTAGGAATAGGAGACATCCCGACGTAATTTTTTGGTTGAACCGCATACCTAGTAGCACTTGCGTTCAATAGTCGTTTTTCCGCTACTCCTGTGAGTTTAATATCATGCCCTTTTTTCAAAAATTTCACAGATTTACCTTCTGCAAAATCAGGTACTTTGGGGCCAAATAATTTGAATCCAGGAGAGGACGAATCCTCTTTCATATCAACCCCTGCTTTTTGCGCTTCTATACCAATTAGGTTATCTCCAACCGCAATAAGTATGACAAAAAATAATATAATTGCTGTTGCCCATAATGCCCAACTCACCAAACTACTCCCACTTGCTCCTGATTGCGCTAACAGCGCTTCACTGGAAAGCATTAAAATGGCAATAAAAAATAAATATAATGTATTGGTTTTCAAAACGTTATTGTTTAATAACAAGGAATGAACAACCCTAAAGTAAATATAGGGTCTTGAAAATCAGCGCAAAGATATAAAACCTTCGTATTTATTGAAGTGTATAAACTTTCGCAAGGAAGATCGGTTGAACAGAAGTGGCTATTTAGACTGAATCTAAGTAAGGGCATGTCGGTTGAATTTATAATTCGGTGGACGGTAGACGGTCGTTACACTTGACGGTGGACGGAGGTCTTCACTTTGCGAAACCTTAGCGCAACTTAGCGGGATATAGATTCTAGGAAGCGTATCCTAGCAAGTTGGTGCTTGGAATTTCAAAATCCCATCGGATCAGGATGCAAAAACTGATAATTCAACTCCTTTTTTAATTTATAATTAGAAACTTCTTTGAAAGCATACTCCGATTCCATTAAAAAAGTGGGTGGGTCAAAATCTTGTTTTTGAGCTTGGTGCGTATAGAACGCTTCTTTGGTCGGATGCCCATCTGCACATACATTATAAACAACTCCCCATTTATCTAATTCAATAATTTTTTTGATAATTCGGATGGCATCTTCTTGGTGTAGCATATTAACAGGGGCTTTTCCATTCTTCACGTCTGTTTTTCCTGCTAAAAATCTTCCTGCTGGACGATTTAGTCCTACCAAACCTCCCATTCGCAAAATGGTGGTTGTAAAAGCCGTTTGACTCTGTAATAAAGATTCTACTTCTGCCAAAGCTACGCCAGATGGCGTTTCAGGTTTTGGTTCATCTGCCTCCGTCACTACCCTATTTACATTGCCATAGACACTGGTGGAGCTAATGAAAATAACTTTCTGTACCCCATTATAAATAGCTTTCTCCATCAAGGCAGCAATCTGCAAAGGATGAGAGCGAGCCACATCTTTTCGCCTGCGCCCAGGTGGAATATTAATAATTAGAATTTCACTTTGAAAAAACAATGGCAGGTTATTTCCTTTGATTTTTTTATTCACCTCTAACAAAAATGGTTGGATCCCATTTTCATACAAAGCGGCTAATTTTTGGGGAGAACGGGTGGAACCTTTCACTTCATACCCATCGTTCTTTAGATGAATACCAAGTGGAAATCCTAGCCATCCACAACCGCAAATACTTATATTGGTTTTGTTATTCAAATACGTGTTTTTTGAACCACATTAGGGCACATAAGTTATTTCACATAAGAACACAAAGAATATTACGGATACTAATATAACTAATGTGAAAACACTAATGTGCACTCTATGGTTAAGAAAGTTCAACCACATTGTTCCATAATAAGTTGTTTCATATAAGAATACAAAAAGCAATATGGAAACTAATGTAACTAATGTGAAAACGCTAATGTGCACTAATGTGGTTAAATATCCCAAAATTAAGATTATTTTTGCGGGCTTAAAACAAAGCATCATATATGTCACAACAATTGAGCGAACAAGAAATAGTCAGACGAGAATCTTTACAAAAGATCAAGGACTTGGGTATTGACCCTTTTCCCGCTGCTAAAGTAGAGGTGAACTTTAAGTCTTCTGAATTCACGACAGAAGATTTCAATGCTAATTTAATAAAAGCCATAGAAAGCTTAAAAGGAATTGGTCCAAGTAAGGCACCTGAGGTAATGGCATTGATGAAGAAAAATAAATTTAAAGTCCCTGCCTTACTGGAAGCAAATATTGGTTTATCTGAACAAGTAGCATTTGATGAAGGTATTGATAAAGCCCCTACCTCACTAGAAGAATTTGTAGGGAGTCTGCGGACGACGTGTATGGGCGATTTCCAACAAGAAAAAATGCCAGAAGTACAGATGGCAGGTCGTTTTATGGGACAACGGGGACCATTTGCTAAATTACAGGACTCCGAAGGTCGTATTCAATTATACATCAAGAAAGGGAGTATTGGAGAAACAGAGGAGGAAAAGACAAAAATAAATGCACTGGTCAAACAATTGCATATCGGTGATTTTATAGCTGTAACGGGCTACTTATTTGCTACCCAAATGGGAGAGGTAACCTTGCATGTAACAGCATTGAATTTTTTAGGAAAGTCTTTAAAGACACTTCCTATTGTGAAGGTGGATAAAGAAGGAAATGTCTATGACGAATTTAAAGACCCTGAATTACGTTATCGCCAACGCTATGTAGATTTAACGGTGAATCCGCAAGTAAAAGAAATCTTTTTAAAGCGTACTAAGGTCATCAAATCTATGCGGACTTTCTTTGACGAAAAAGGTTGGTTAGAAGTGGAGACGCCTATCCTACAACCCATTCATGGAGGGGCAGCCGCACGTCCATTCGCTACGCATCACAATACCTTGGACATGAAGTTGTACATGCGTATTGCCAATGAATTATACTTAAAGCGATTAATCGTAGGTGGTTTTGATGGCGTATATGAGATCGGAAAGATGTTCCGAAATGAGGGAATGGATCGAACGCATAATCCTGAGTTCACCTCCATGGAGATATATGTAGCCTACAAAGACTACATCTGGATGATGGAAATGGTGGAGAACTGCATTGCCTATATCGCACAAGAAGTAAATGGTACGACTAAAGCGCAAGTGGGAGATAAAGAAATAGAATTCGCCCCACCCTACCGCCGATTAAGCATGTACGATTCGATCAAAGAATATACGGGGATTGACGTATCGGAGATGGATGAGGAAGGATTAAAAAAAGTTTGCAAAGACCTACACATTGAAATAGATAAATCGATGGGTAAAGGCAAATTAATAGATGAAATTTTTGGAGAGAAGGTAGAAGATCATTTGATCCAACCTACTTATATCACCGACTACCCTGTTGAAATGTCTCCGCTCGCCAAGAAGCATCGCAGCAAGGAAGGGTTGGTGGAACGATTCGAGTTATTTGTCAATGGTAAAGAAATTGCCAATGCCTATTCTGAGTTAAATGATCCGATTGACCAACGTGCTCGTTTGGAAGATCAGCTGAAATTAGCCGCTAGAGGAGATGATGAAGCGATGGCTATGGATGACGATTTTATCCGTGCCTTAGAATATGGCATGCCACCTACTTCTGGATTAGGCATCGGTATTGATCGTTTAACGATGATGTTGACCAATCAAAGTTCTATTCAAGAGGTATTGTTTTTCCCTCAGATGAAGCCGGAAGGGGAATAGGAATTAGAGTGATAGAGGGTTATTGAAAATTATTTGTAGTCACTCAAATAATTTTCAATAACCCTCTATAACCTTCCATACCTCTCATTCCCTTCCCTCCAAGTCCGTCATTCCCCTTACCTACCTACATTTTTTCTTAAAAAAATGCTCTATTTAAAATAAAACCAACTAATTTTCAGTCTATTGGTTTATATTAATCAGGAATATCCAGCAATTCTCATTTTGACAAAATATTAAGTGCTATTCGGCTAACGCCGACTCGCAATAGGGCTTTTAGGAGGCAGCGATTTAAAAAATTGGCTTAAAGCC
>CALJIQ010000128.1 GCA_937973995.1 uncultured Saprospiraceae bacterium | reverse complement strand
TCCCACTCCCAAGCCGTTTTCATAATATCTTCAATATTTCGGGAAGGTTGCCAGCCGAGTAGTTTTGCTGCTTTATCAAAATTGGCATAGATGGCAATTACATCCCCCTCTCTACGTGGACCTATTTTGTAATTCAATTGTATATCATTTACTTTTTCAAATGCTCGGATCGCTTCTAGTACACTTACCCCTTGCCCGATGCCTAAATTGAAAACATCATAATTCATTTCATTCTTACCTGATAGTAAGTATTGTAAGGCTTTCGTATGGGCATTTGCCAAATCCATCACGTGAATGTAGTCTCTTACGCAAGAACCGTCCTTGGTATCATAGTCCGCGCCATAGACGGTCAATTGATCTCGTTTCCCAATTGCCGTTTCGGTAATAGCAGGTACTAAAAACCAACCTTTATTAAAAGAAGACTCTCCAATCAAGGTGCTCTCATGTGCCCCCGCTGGATTGAAATAGCGAAGTGAAATACTATTAATATCCTGATACGCTTTAGAAAAATCCTCTAAGATATGTTCGCCCATTTGCTTAGTCCGCCCATAAGGACTTTCTGCTTTTTGGAAAGGTGTTTCTTCTGTAACAGGTATTTGATCTGGATTTCCATAGACGGTACAAGAAGAAGAGAAAATCATATTATTAATACCAAACTCCGCCATTCCATCCAGTAAGTTCAGTAAACTATTGATATTATTTTTAAAATATAAAAGGGGTTTTTGTACGGACTCCCCCACACTCTTAGTTGCCGCAAAATGAATAATGCCTGCCAAGTCTTTATTCTCTTCAAATATTTGTCGAGTAGCCACTGCATCCGATAGATCAACCGGATAATTTTTAACTTTTTTCCCTGTAATTGCCGCCACCCCTTCCATTACACTTGGGTCAGAATTAATATTATTATCCACAGAGATTACCTCGAAACCATTGTCTATCAAATCCACAACGGTATGGCTACCGATATAACCGCAGCCGCCTGTTACTAAAATTTTTGCCATATTATTGGTTGATTGATTATTAGTTGATTAATTATTACCGTAGGTGTATTTTTGGGAAATAGACATTGTGGTAGTATGACTATCCAAATTTAAAGAGTAAACACTCTTGAGCTGTATCGCCATAATAATACCACAAAAACCAAAATACTATAACACCTAATCAAATAGCTAGTGAAAGTAGGTTTATTTTTCGGTTCCTTCAACCCTATTCATGTAGGCCATTTAATCATTGCGAACTACATGGTCAATCATACGGATTTGGATCAAGTTTGGTTGGTCGTTTCTCCACAAAATCCTTTTAAAAAGAAAGAATCGCTGGCTAATGATTATGACCGTTTACACCTCGTTCGACTAGCTATTGAGGATAATTCTACCTTACGAGCTTCTAATATAGAATTTGACTTACCCAAACCTTCTTACACGGTTGATACGCTTGCCTACCTAAAAGAAAAACATCCTAAAAAAGCGTTTGTCCTCATTATGGGGGGAGATAATATTGCTACCTTTCACAAATGGAAAAACTATGAACATATCCTAGACCATCATGAAATCTACGTCTATAATCGCCCGAATTATGAACCGGGTGAGTTAGTCAATCATCCAAAGGTGCAACTCTTTGAGGCCCCCCTTATGCAAATATCAGCGAGTTATATTCGGAAATCTATCAAGGAAGGTCGGTCGATTCAGTACTTAGTGACAGCATCTGTTTATGAATCTTTGGAAAAGAGTGGGATGTATCGGTAGAGGGAAAAATAGACTTTGGACGGACGCTTTGCTTGAATATGCGCTATAAATTTGCTATCTCGGTCAAATGTCATTATTTTTATTGACAAATGACAGTCAATGATTATCCACGCAAAAAAAATATTTAGCAAAGAAATACACTCTGGAATAGATGCGATAGTTTTAAGCAGATCGGGAGTTTCTATGTCCATTTTTAAAAAGATATTAGCATTCACTTCTCTAACTACTAAAGAGATAGCTACACTCTTACCCGTTTCTGAACGTCAATTGGCTAGATATAAAGATCAACATCTTTTGCGAAAAGATATTTCTAGTCATCTAATTTTGCTAGTAGAACTATCTGAAAGGGGGTTTGAAGTACTAGGAGAAGAACAGTTCAAAAAATGGCTTCGTATAAATAACAGAGCTTTGGGTGGTTTACAACCCCTTGAAATATTGGATACTCCAATTGGTATTAATATGGTCAAAGATATTTTGGGTCGAATCGAGCATGGTGTACACAGTTAAATATTGATACGTAACGAAAAACAAATCACACGCTTTGAATGAGAACCTACCGAATTGCTAAAGCTAAATATATAGATGACTTGTCAGGTACAGGCGCTAAACTATATGGCGGTCGCTGGAACCCCAAAGGCTATCCTTTACTCTATACCTCCGAACATAAATCTCTAGCAGCATTAGAAGTGCTGGTGCATTTAGATAGGCAGACGCTTCCCTCAGATTTACAAATCGTTTGTTTAGAAATTCCTGAAGCGGAAATACAGTCCTTCGATGAAGCCTTATTTAACAATATAAAGACCTCGGAAGATACCACCTACCAGATGCAGAAAGCAGGTAAAGAATGGATAACTTCCAAAATATCTTTGGCTCTAAAAGTCCCTTCTATTTTGATCGATGGAGAATACAATATTTTAATTAATCCTGCCTTTCGCAAAAAGATGGAGCTAATAAAGATTATATCTATTGATGGTTTTCAGTTTGATGAGCGATTTTTTATGTGATTAAAAGAATGTAAAACAACTTGGGAACTGATTGATAATTTTGCTGCCTCAAATTATTATACATTGTACTTTTATTACCAAAAAAGTGTCTTTATTCAATAATAGAGCCAGTACGTTTATATGATTCACTTTCCTTTGCCAAAAAACAGCCAACCAAAAAATAAAAACAAACAAATAGTTGTGTTTAAGATTTTAAAAATACATTTTTGAAACAAATAGTTTATTGTGAGGTTTTACCACATAAGCTCACATAAGTTGATTCACATTAGGACACATACGGTTATTTCTTTTGTGCACTTATGTGAAACTACTAATGTGCCCTAATGTGGTTAATCCAACAGTTAGAAATCTGAGAACTACACATGTTTCAAAAATCAATTCTGCATTTAGACTTAGATGCCTTTTTTGCAGCGGTGGAGGTATTGCACAATTCTGCTTTACAAGGAAAACCCGTCTTGATTGGCGGTCAGCGTGGTAGAGGCGTAGTGGCAAGCTGTACGTATGAGGCTAGGCGATTTGGAATTCACTCGGC
>CALJIQ010000127.1 GCA_937973995.1 uncultured Saprospiraceae bacterium | reverse complement strand
TAAATAAAATATAGTTATGAAAAATAAATTCTCAAAAATATTCCTTGCCTTAATGGTGATCTTCGCCATCCAAGCTTGTACAGACTTGGAAGAAGATTTGATAGGCGATGTAACCACAGATATTAATGTAGCTGGTATTAGCAGTGGTGGTGGTGCTGGCGGCGGCGGCGCATTGACTGCAGCTTATGGTGCTTTAAGAGGCGCTGGTACAGCTAATCACGGTAGTTACTATTCCATGCAAGAAATTAGCTCCGATGAGATGCTAATTGGAGCGAAAGGTGGTGACTGGTTTGATGGTGGTATCTTGATTGAGTTACACCAACATACGTATGGTCCGACACATGCTTTCGTGAATAATACATGGACAGGTACTTATGGTGCCATCAACACTACTAACGAATTGTTAGCAGGAGGCGGATTAGATGCCAATCAAACAGCACAAGCGCGCGCTTTAAGAGCTTATTTATACCTAAGATTAGCAGATGTATTTGGTAATGTAAAAATTATCACTTCTCCTGGGTCTGATGCCCCACAGGCATCTCGTGCAGAAGTATTTAGCTTTGTAGAGTCTGAGTTATTAGGTGCTTTAGGTATCTCTGAAGTATCAAGTACTATGGATTTATCTGGTAGTCCACTCGGAACGGATGTGAACACTTACCAAATTAATCAGTTTGGTGCATTAGGTATTTTAGCTAAGTTATACTTGAATGCAGAAGTATATGCAGGTACGTCTCGTTATGCAGAAGCGGCCGCTGCGGCTTCTTACATCATTGATAGTGGTGTCTATAGCCTGTGTGGTGCTGGTTGTTCTGTTCCTAACTTAGGTAAGCGAGCTGGTGTAGATTCTGATCCAGATAATTTAGAAGGATTTGCAGCAGTATTTGCCCCTAATAATGAAGGAAATCCAGAGCATATCTTCTCTGTATTTTATGATGAAGCAAGTGCAGGTGGTATGAACTTTTCTCAAATGAACTTACACTATTCAAGTCAGTTTACTTGGAATTTTGATGCTCAACCGTGGAACGGATATGCTACGCTAGAAGAGTTCTATAACTCTTTCGAGCCTGGTGATGCTAGAAGACAAGCGAGTTTCATTGTAGGAGAGCAGTTAGATTTTGGTGGTTCTGCTGTATTGGATTATGCTTCTGATGATGGTAACTTAGTATTAAATTACACACCATCTATCAACGAGTTAGCACCTAATTCTCAAAGAGAAGCAGGGGCAAGACCTGGTAAATTCAGCTACAAGCAATTCGGTCGTCCAGATATGGATAATGATTACCCAATTGTTCGTTTAGGGGAAGTTTACTTAATCAGAGCAGAGGCATTGTCTAGAGCAGCAGGTGACTGGAGTCTGGCACTTCCTGATGTAAACGTATTAAGAGCAAGAGCAGGGGTATCTGCTTTCTCTAGTATGGGTGCAGATGAGTTCTTAGCAGAAAGAGGACGCGAAATGTTCCAAGAATCAGATCGTCGTACTTCTTTGATTCGTTTTGGAAAGTATAATGATCCTTGGTGGGAGAAACCAGCTTCTCCAGAGCATGTGAATCTTTTCCCAATTCCAAACGATCAGATTCAAGCAAGTGGTGGAACGCTTTCACAAAATCCTGGCTATTAATAGCTAGTTGATGATATAGAACTTTCTTAAAGAGGTTCTCTTCTTTCGAGAGGGGAACCTCTTTTTATTATTGAGGAGTCAGGAATCAGGAATCAGGGGTCAGGTCGTACTACGACTAAAGCTTCTGACTCCTTACTCCTGACCCCTAATTCCTAATAGAATAACAATGCGTACTTGGGAAAACGGGATACGCCTACTGCTTATACTACTACTTTTTCAAGCCTGCCAAACAGAAGAAAGTCCGCTTTTTAACCTAAAAAGCGAGGTAGCCCCTTTTCATAATGACTTAGCTTATACAGAAGCATTTAATCCATATACTTACCGCAATTTTTACAATGGCGGCGGTGTAGCCTTAGGGGATATTAATAATGATGGATTAGTAGATATTTACTTCACTGGGAACTTGGTGGACAACAAAATGTACCTTAATAAAGGGAATTGGACGTTTGAAGATGTTACAGATAAAACGGGTTTAGCCTGCCCAAACGTATGGTCATCGGGAGCTAATTTTGTAGATGTTAATGGAGATGGGTTATTAGATGTATATGTCTGCAAAGCAGGGAAGCCCGGTGGTGACAATCGACACAACGAGTTATTTATCAACAAAGGTAATCTGCAATTTGAAGAACAAGCTGCCGCTTATGGTTTAGATATAACAGGACTCTCCATTCAATCCGCCTTCTTTGATTATGATCGGGATGGTGACCTTGACTGCTACTTACTTAATAACTCTTTAAGGTCAATTGGTGGATTTGATTTAGCCAAAGATCGCAGAAATATCCCAAGTGAAAACGGAAATAAATTTTTTGAAAATCAAGATGGCCGATTTTATGAGGTAACGCAAGCAACAGGTATTTATAGTAGTGAAATCGGTTTTGGGTTGGGCATCACGCTAAGTGATTTCAACCTTGATGGCTGGACAGATATTTACATCTCCAATGATTTTTTTGAAAAAGATTATCTCTATATTAATAACCAAAACAAAACATTTACCGAACAAGGAGACAATTATTTTGAATGCTTTCCGATGGGTTCTATGGGGGCTGACGTAGCAGACTTGGATAATGATTTGCTACCCGATCTAATGATTACAGAAATGCTGCCTCACTCGATCAATAGAAAAAAAACCAAAGCCATTTACGAAACTTGGAATAAATATTCGGTAGCACAAGCCAATGGTTATTCCCACCAATTTCCTCGCAATATGTTGCAGCGCAATATGGGGGCAGCTGGCTTTTTAGAGATCGGTCGCAAGGCAGGCGTAGAGGCAACAGATTGGAGTTGGTCGAGCCTGATGCAAGATTTTGATAATGACGGATTAAAAGATATAATTGTCGCCAATGGAATCTATAAAGATTTATTAGATAGAGATTATTTAGCTTTTAATGCCAATGAATCCGCTATAAGAGACAAGCTAAAAAAGAAGGAGGCTATTACTTCCCTAATAGACGCTATGCCTTCCCAAGCACTTCCCAATTTTGCTTTTAAAAATACAGGAAATTTTAATTTTGAAAATTCTACAGCAGCATGGGGTTTAGACTTGGAGAGCTTTAGTAATGGATGCGCCTACGGCGATTTAGACAATGACGGCGACCTAGACTTAGTATTCAATAATGTCAATATGCCTAGTTTTGTTTTTGAAAATACAACTAATACATTGGGGCATCATTTTATAAAGATAATACTAGAAGGTGAAGAGTTAAATTCCAAAGCAATTGGTACAAAAGTAATCGTTCACGCTTGCCAGCAAACCTTTATGACGGAACAGTTTCCCTCTAGAGGTTTTCAGTCTAGTGTTTCTAATCATTTGTTACTAGGTTTAGGTGCTTGCCAAACGATTGATAGTATTCAGATATTATGGCCTAATGGCTATGTGAGCTTGCATACGGAGATAGCGATAAATACGACTTTAAAAATCAAACAACCCATACAAAAAGAGAAACAAGTAAGTCCTTATTTTACAGCCAATCAACCCTCTATCACTAAAGAACAATTAACGATTAAACATCAGCAACCCAAATTCAATCAATTTAATAGAGAACGCTTACTCATGAAAATGAATGCTACGGAAGGACCAGTCTTAGCCGTAGCAGATGTAAATAAAGACCGATTATTAGATGTATTCGTAGGAGGAGGAAAAGGACAAGCCTCGACCATATTGGTTGCCACAGCAGCAGGTGACCAAGTGGCTACCGTACTAGAAGGAAATCTTCGCTCAGAAGTAACAGAAGCTATTTTCTTCGACTGTGACCAAGACGGAGATGAAGACCTATATGTGGCACATGGTGGAACGGCTTTTTCTCCCGTTGCCAATGAACTCCATGATGAATTATATATTAATGATGGGGAAGGAAATTATTTTAAAAAAGAAAATGCCTTTACATTTCCTAAACCAGTTGCCACAGGGGCTGTTGCTATTGCAGATTATAATCAAGATGGGTTGTTGGATGTTTTTGTGGGAGAACGTAACAGCAATAATACTTATGGTTTGCCCGGTAATGGGTACTTATTCCAAAATAAAGGACAACAAAATTTTGAACTTTTAAATATTTCTGAATTTGAAGATTTAGGCATTATTACAGATGCCAAATGGCTATCCGTAAATGAAGATGACTTGCCAGATTTAGTGGTAATAGGCGAATGGATGCCTATTACGGTTTTTGTAAATACAGGTAGTGGTTTTGAAAAACAAAACGTAGGTTTTGAAAAATCAAGAGGACTTTGGAATACCCTCATAGTACACGATTTTAATAAGGATGGAACAGAAGATATTTTTGTAGGTAATATGGGTAGTAATAATTTATTGAATACCAACCATCAATTATATATCAATGACTTCGATGGCAATGGAAGCCTTGAGCAAATTATGTGTGAGCAAGTGGATGGGAAAAAGTATCTCACCCATGACATGGATGAATTGATGTCGCAATTGCCTACGCTCAAACGCAAATACATTTATTATAAGGATTATTCAATAGCTACCATCGAACAATTATTTGAATCGAATACGTTATCCAAAGCAAAAATATTAGAGTTAGATATACTAGAAA
Organism: uncultured Saprospiraceae bacterium; assembly: GCA_937973995.1. GTDB lineage: Bacteria > Bacteroidota > Bacteroidia > Chitinophagales > Saprospiraceae > JAFMDF01. The sequence continues at coordinate 8,479 of CALJIQ010000127.1, read as the reverse complement.
GTCAACTATTTTTTCAAGCCAATGGACGATTTGAAGCGCAACCGTTACCAGAAGAATTGCAGTTTTCTTGTATCCATTCTGCCATTGCCCATGATGTAAATCAGGATGGAGTAGATGATTTAATAGTGGGGGGCAACCATTATTTGACCAAACCACAATATGGGCGAGATGATGCCTCTAAGGGGTGGTGGGTTGCAGGCAAACAAGTAAATAATACAGTTAAATTTGACCACGCAACTCCTTTAAATATCAAAGGAGAAATTAGAGACTTCGAAGGCTTGGATGAGAATAGTTTATTTATAGGAATTATCAATCAACCAATCAAAAAAATTTCATTTTAAGTTGAGGTATGAGTAAAGCAATACAATTATTTGGCTTACTATTAATAGGCACTACCTTTATTGCCTGCGAATCAGAATATTCTCGAACGGTAAAGAAGGAACTAAAAACAGGTGTTGTACATGAAGATTTAATCTTGGGATTAAAATTAGGACAAACACAAAAAGAATTTTATGACCATTGCTGGCAATTAAATAAGGAAAAGATCGTCAGTCAGGGGCCAGGCAATCGCTTTGCGAAACATGTTATGTTATTGGATTCCACGTCACAAGATTCTAAAAAAGTTGAAATGCTTTTTTATGGAATTTTTGATGAAAAAAAGATCATGCATGGAATGCACATGATCTTTAGTTATTTACAATGGTCTCCTTGGGCAAAGGAATATCAAGCTATTGCCTTGGTAGAAGATTTGCGAAAAAAGTATCTAAAACAATATGGTGGTAATCCTTTCATAGAAATCACTATTGATGAAAATGTAAAAGCATACACTAAAGTGGATGGCAATCGGCAAATTTTGATTTACCCTAATTCCGATAAGGATGTAACGGTGAAGCTACAAGACTTGAGACAGAAGTTGGGAAATGAAGTGGAGTAACGATTGCTTGTTGTGTTAGCACTCTTGGTGCTAACATAACTGTATTCACATCTAAAAATCAAATTATGTTAGCACCAAGAGTGCTAACACAATACGAATATCTAATAAACGAACTATGCGTGTAACAATATGGGTATGTGCACTACTGCTCTTAGCAGCTTGTCAAAACGACCAGCCAGCAGGACCGCTATTCCATTTACATGATAATAACAAAATTGGAATCGACTTTGCCAATAACCTCACCTCCACCAATGATTTTAATGTCTATAAATATCGGAATTTTTATAACGGAGGCGGCATTGCACTAGGCGATATTAACAACGATGGATGGATAGATATATACCTAGTATCCAATCAATCTACCAATAAACTATATCTAAACAAAGGCAATTGGCAGTTTGAAGATATTACAGAACAAACAGCAGTGGGAGGGCAAAAAGCTTGGTCCACAGGAGTCACTTTTGTGGATATTAATAATGATGGATTATTGGATATTTATGTGTGCAATTCAGGAGACATCAAAGGAGATAACAAAGAAAATGAATTGTACATCAATAAAGGCGATTTACAATTTGAAGAAGCTGCTGCACAGTATAATCTAAATGACAAAGGATATTCTACCCACGCTGCTTTTTTTGATTATGACCAAGACGGAGATCTAGATGTGTATATTTTGAATAATTCTTACCAAGCCATTGGTAGTTTTAACTTGCGAAAAAACGAACGCCCCAAAAGAGATGAACTAGGTGGGGATAAATTTATGGAAAACCGAGATGGCAAGTTTTATGATGTCAGTGAACAAGCGGGCATTTATGGGAGCGTAATCGGTTTTGGATTAGGAGTGACCGTTAGTGATTTTAATAAGGATACTTGGCTAGATATTTTTATTTCTAATGATTTTTTTGAAAGAGATTACCTTTACCTCAATCAACAGGATGGCACCTTCAAAGAAGATTTGACCAACCAAATGCATTCTATTAGTGGTGCTTCGATGGGGGCAGATGCGGCAGATATTAACAACGACGGTCATACAGATTTATTCGTAACAGAAATGCTGCCTTCCGATTATGAACGACTAAAAACGGTAACTACTTTTGAAAGTTGGAACAAGTACCAATATAATGTCACCAATGGGTATCATCACCAATTCACAAGAAATGTACTGCATCAGAATAATGGAGACAATACCTTTAGTGAAGTGTCTCGTATGGCAGGCGTAGAGGCAACTGATTGGAGTTGGGGGGCGTTATTTTTTGATATGGATAATGATGGTTATAAAGATTTGTTTGTTGCCAATGGGATTTACAAGGATTTGACCAATCAAGATTACTTACAGTATATTTCTAATGAAACGGTGATGAAATCTATCGTCAGCGAGCAGGGCGTTAATTACAAAGAATTGGTGGATATTATTCCTTCTAATAAAGTGCCTAACCATGCCTTTAAAAATATGGACGGGTCTTATTTTGAAGCGTATGCAACTAGTGGTTTGCAGACGCCTAGCTTTTCTAATGGCTCTGCATATGGTGATTTAGATAATGACGGCGATTTAGATTTGGTTGTGAATAACGTGAATATGCCTTGTTTTGTCTATGAAAATACCCTAAGTAAAGAAGGGCATAACTATCTTAAAATACAATTGAAAACTACGGAGTCTAATCACTTTGGAATAGGCACACAGATCACTATTACGTCAGAAGGGCAAACCTATTATTATGAAAATGTGCCAACAAGGGGCTTTCAATCCAGTATTGATTTTCGACCAAATATAGGTGTAGGGGCGGCCACTTCGGTAGCGGTAAAAGTGATTTGGCCTTCTGGTAAAATTAGTGAATTGACCAATGTGCCTACTAATCAGACGCTAGTGTTAAAAGAAGCAGAAGCTATTGCAAAAAATATTGCTCCTAACACGACTCCGAAGATTTTTAACAAGATAGACAGTCCATTATCTTATGTGAAAAAAGAAAATAATTTTATTGATTTTAATCGTGAACGTCTCATCTACCATATGAGAAGCAATGAAGGAGGAAGAATCAGTAAAGGAGATATAAATGGGGATGGATTAGAAGATTTGGTTTTCCCAGGGGCAAAGGGACAGCTTACGCAGTTATTCTTGAATAAAGGAAATGACTATGAAGTACAAGTAGCCAATCCAGAATTAGAAAAAGTAAAAGAATCAGAACATACAAAAAGCGTTCTTTTTGATGCCGACCAAGACGGAGATTTAGATTTGTACTTGGGAAGTGGGGGCGTGGAATTAACTAAATTTTCAGAATATTATTTCGATCAATTATTTTTTAATGATGGACAAGGAAACTTTACTTTAAAGAATAACAGGCTACCCTTTTTAGAAAATAAAATCAGTACAGGGGCGGTTGCCCATGCGGACATAGATGGTGATGGCGATCAAGATTTATTTGTAGGCGAGCGAGTAAAAGTAGGAAGTTTTGGTGCAGCCTGTTCCGCTTATGTATTAGTGAATGATGGGCAAGGAAATTTTAGCGATCAAACAGCAGCCCTATGTCCCGATTTACAAAATGTTGGAATGATAACGGATGCACTATTTGCTGATTTGAATCAAGATCAGCAATTAGATTTGTTGCTAGTAGGAGAATTTCAAGAGGTGAAAATATTTATGGGGGACAACGGTAAGCTAAAACCTGTTAAGATGACCGCTGATATTCCATTAAAAGGATGGTGGAATAAAATACATGTTTTTGATGCAGATAACGATGGTGATTTAGATATACTAGCGGGTAATTTGGGTGAGAACAGTCGCTTCAAGGCAACGAAGGAACAACCCCTTAAATTATATTATGCTGATTTTGATGCGAATGGTATGTCGGAAGGTGTAATGACTTTTGAGGCGGAAGATGGAAAAGATTATCCTTATGCACTCAGACATAATTTATTGGCTCAAATCAAAAAACTACAAAAACGATTTCCTGATTTTGAGTCTTTTAAACAAGCAGATGTTCGTAGTATATTCACTAAAGAAGAATTGGACCAAGCCACTATTTTAGAAACGAATCAACTAAAAACGGTTTTACTCATTAATCAAGATAATTTTCATTTTGAATCGGTTGAGTTACCAACAGAAGTACAGTTTAGCCCAGTATATGCAATCGCAACTAATGATTTTGATAAGGATGGCGATCAGGATATTTTGCTAGGTGGTAACTTATTTTATGTATTACCCGAAATGGGAATCTACGATGGTAGTTATGGTCAATACTTAGAGAATCGAGGAAATAATCAGTTCCAAATCAATAAGAAAAGTGGTTTTCATGTAAAGGGAGAAATTAGAGATATAATGGTTTTGGAAAATAAAGTCTTGGTCAATGTCAGTCGAGACTCTTTACAAACTTTTGAATTCTAGTTGTGCATTAATGACAACGGATAATCATTCAATCAGTATGATAGCAAACACTATTTTAAAACGCCAATTACTAGTAGTCCTACTGTTATGGACGGGTTTGCTTGCATCTGCTCAAAAGGGCTATACGTATATTCTAGCAGAGGGAGATACTGTAACCTCCAAACAATTTGCGCTGAATATTAAGGATAGACGGATTCAGCATTTTGTAGTGAATAATCAAAAGATAGAACCTTATTCTGTGAAATATTTTTATAAGGGTAACAATTATTTTAAAATAGAAAGAATCAATGAGAAGGTAAAGCGAAATATATTTAAGCGGTATCAAGAAGGGGAAAGAATAGATCTATATTACAAATCTGGATTCGTTATTGAAAATTCCATCACCCCCGAAAAAGTAACTAAAAAACAATTTTATTACGAAAAAGATAACGGGTTTCTAAGAGAGTTTAAGTATGAAAGTTTATGGTTAGACCTCAACGGTAATGATGAAAGCGAACAAATTTTAAAGAAAGTAGAAAAGATGAAAAAGATACGCAGAATAGCACTTGGAGTAGCTAGTGGCGTATTAATATATCAGGGATTGCGACTAAATTCAGAGAAAAGTTTTGACGCATTAGTAGCAATACCCTTAGCCCTTTTTACTTTTGTTATTAACTCTTCCAATAAGGAGGAACGACTGTTGCGAAAAGCAGCATTGAGTTATAGGTGAAAATTATGAATTACAAATATTTTTACGTTCTCTTTTTAGTACTACTTCTATTAAGCAGTTGTCAAGAAACGGATAGTGAGCATCAACAGAAAATATTATCTTCTTCGACCTCTACCTTGTTTAAAGATAAAAGCCCTGCTGCTTCTGGACTAAATTTCTCCAACGATCTTACGCCTACCACTTCTAAAAATATCTTAGAATATCTTTACTATTACAATGGAGGAGGGGTAGGCATCGGAGACATTAACCAAGATGGACTAGAAGATGTATTGCTAACTGCCAATGAATCGGGAGACAAATTATTCCTTAATAAAGGGAATCTTCAATTTGAAGATATTACCCAAAAGAGTGGAATAGCTGAATTGACTAGTTGGTCAACAGGCGTTACTATAGACGATGTCAATAAGGATGGTTGGTTAGATATCTATATTTGTAAAGTGGCACCTCTTTCAGAGAACGGCACACATAATTTATTATACCTTAATAAGGGAGATGGCACTTTTGAAGAGGTAGCTGAAAAATATGGATTAGCCTTTGCTGGCTATTCTACCCAAGCTTCATTTTTTGATTACGATATGGATGGCGACTTGGATATGTACTTGTTGAATCAATCAGTCCATTCGGTAAGAAGCTATGGGAAAATTGAAAAACGAAAACAACGGGATGATTTATCAGGCGACCGACTATTTGAAAACCAGTTGAACGAATCTGTGGGGAAGTTTGTAGATGTAACTTCATCTGCAGGGATTTATAGTAGTGCGCTGGGCTATGGATTGGCACTGATAACAACCGACATAAACAAGGATGGACTACCAGATATTTACGTAGGTAATGACTTCCATGAAAACGATTATATCTATCTAAATAATGGGAATAAGACCTTTACAGAATCAATGGCATCCCTACTGAATCATAGTACCAAGTTTACGATGGGGGTAGATGTAGCTGATATGAATAACGATGGAAATTTGGATATTTTCACAACAGATATGCTGCCTTATCAAGAGGCAGTTGCTTTGCAATCTGGTGGAGAAGATACGGACCAAGTTTTTAATATTAGAAAAGAATTGGGTTTTGAAGATCAATATGCCCGCAATCATTTTCAGTTACAAAACACCAACGCTACTTTTTCTGATATCGCTTTAATGACCAACACCTATGCTACAGATTGGAGTTGGTCTGTGCTATTACAAGATTTTGATAATAATGGACAAGCAGATATTTTTATTACTAACGGTATTGTTAAAAGACCCAATGATTTGGATTATATCAATTTTATTAATCAGATGGGTAACAATCCTAAAGAACAATTGACAACAGAAGAATTAGAATTGTTCCTAGCTAAAATGCCAGCGCAAAAATTGAAAAACATTCTCTTTTTACAAAAAGGAGATTTACAATTTTCCGATATATCTGCTGCTGAAATAGGAACGCCTACTTTTTCTAATGGTGCGGCTTATGCAGATTTGGATAAAGATGGCGATTTAGATATTATAGCTAACAATATTAATCAGTCAGTTTCGCTTTTGGAAAACACAGGACTTGCTACTAATAATTTTATTGCTTTTGAATTGAAAGGCACCGGGAAACAAACCCTAAAAGGAACAGTGGTAGAAGTAGTTAGTGGTGCAAAACGGCAACAAAAACAATATACTACTACACGAGGGTATCAGTCTTCTAGTACCCACTATATCCATTTTGGATTGGGCGAACAAGAAGACATTGATTCGGTCCGCATTATATGGCCTGATAAGACCGAACAACTATTGATAAATCCAACGATTAATCAATATCATACGATTGTTGAAAAAGGGAATGCTACCTATAATTATCCTAAACAAACTCCAAGAACTGCCTCTTTATCGGTATTGCCTTTTCGTCATCTCGAAAATAAATTTGAAGATTATAATGCGGATAAATTAATACCTGAATTGCTATCAAGGGAAGGACCTGCTGTCGTCTATGCAGATTTCAATCAAGATGGTAAAAAAGATTTGTTCCTAGGAGGAGCTAGATATCAAATTCCAACATTGCTAATACAACAAGAAAAAGGTTTTTCTAAACAAGCGGAATTGACGGATTTTAAAATAGATGCAAAATATGAAGATGTGGCAGCCGCAGCTATTGATTTTGATAAGGATGGAGATTTGGATTTATATGTGGTTAGCGGTGGCAATGATGAAAAGGAATTGAATAAAAATTTAGAAGATAGAATCTATCTCAATGATGGAAAGGGCAATCTAAAACGCTTACCGCTTTCTTTACCTCATACCAACGGAAGCACGGTTGCCGTAGGTGATTTTGATAAAGATGGTTTTGATGATTTATTTATTGGGGCTCGATCAATTCCTGCTTCTTATGGCTTGTCCCCTTATAGTTTTGTCCTGAAAAATAAAGGAGGCTTTGGTGTGGAGATAGCTTTGAAAGAACGGTTCGGAATGATTACCCATAGTGAATGGGCAGACATAGACAGTGATGATGATTTAGATTTAGTTTTTTGTGGGGATTGGATGAATATCGGTGTGTTAGAAAATCAGGGAAACGGTAAATTAGTAGATCAATCAAAAGCATTAGGATTAACGAAAAGTGCTGGACTCTGGAATACGTTTTATTTAAAAGATATCAATCAGGATGGGCAATTGGATATTTTAGCTGGTAATGCTGGTTTGAATTTTAAATGGAAAGCCACCGTTGAAAAACCCATAAAATTATATGTACTGGACATGGATGGAAATGGACAATCTGACCCTATTATTTTTCATCATTATTTTAATAAATATATGCCTTTTGCTCCCTTGACTCAATTGATGTCACAAGTCCCTGCCGTAAGAAAACAATTCGTCTCTTTTCAAAAATATACTACCGTTCAAGATATAGAAGATTTTAAACAGGTGAATCCAGAAGAGATTGTCGAACGTAAACAATTGAATGAATTAAGGTCTATGATTTACCTTTCTGAAAATGGAAAATATGTAGGGGTTCCTTTACCCAAGGAAGCACAAATGAGCAGCATTCAAGGCTTGATAGTGAATGAGCATGGAGAACTCCTCTTTGTAGGTAATTGCCAGGAGTACCTAACAGAACTAGGGCAAAGCACGGCAAATAGTGGAGGTATTTATACGGAGTTTGATTTAGAAAATCAACTATTTAAAAATTATCAATCGTTGTCTTTACCCCCTAAACTTAATACACGTGGCATTACGCCCATTGGAGAAAAGGAGTATTTGATAACTTGTAATAATAGTGTCCAGTATATTTTGAAACGATGATTCATGATATATCTAAAGTTGCTCAAACTTTGAATAAAATAAGCGTATGTCTAAGAGTATGTCTAAATTTCTATCGGCTGAAAACCAATATTTTACGAACCTGACTTTGAAAAAATTAGTTTACTTAGCTCGCTAAACGCACTAATTTTTTCTTCCTCAGAACCGCAAACTATTGATCTTCAACTCGA
>CALJIQ010000126.1 GCA_937973995.1 uncultured Saprospiraceae bacterium | reverse complement strand
GGGGTAAAATTATGAAAGTGAACTAATTGTTTATTTGTGTAACTGTTTATTCGTTTACAAGCTATACTTAGATAAACAGTTCAACAAATAAACAATTAAACAGTATTGTAAAATCACTTTTTTATCCCGTTCCAAGTATATCAATTTAGATCACACAAATTTTAAGAATCAATAATAAAGTCGTGAAAATACTAAAAATCATAGGTATCTTCTTATTTGCCATCTACGTTGTTGGTTGCATCGGGATTTACACACAACAAAATCGAGTTTTTTTTAATCCCCATCAGCTGTCAGAAGAGTATACCTTCCGAGCAGGAGAAGAGATAGAAGTGCCCGTATCAGATGACGTTTCTTTAAATTGTCTATGGTTAAAAGAGCGAAATGCAAAAGGAGTCATTTTGTATTTACACGGCAATCGAGGTAGCAACAAGCGATGCTTGCACCAAGCACAAAATATGTCTGGCAACCAATACGATATATTTATGCCCGATTATCGAGGCTATGGCAAAAGCGACGGGGAGATTTATTCCGAACAACAATTATTCGATGATGTGCAAGCCGTCTATGACTTTTTAAAACAGCACTATTCCGAAAATCAAATCGTCTTAGTGGGCTATTCCTTAGGGAGTGGGATGGCATCTTGGTTAGCTGCTAATAATCACCCCAAGCAGTTGTTCTTAATTGCCCCTTATGTCAGTTTTATTGACCTAAAAAATAGATATGCTTGGTTTTTACCAAACTTTTTGGTGAAATATCCTTTAAATAATAAAGCACATTTAGCCGATGTTCGATGTCCCGTAACCTTATTTCATGGAATAGATGATGAGCTCATTCCTTTTGATTCTTCGGAGATATTGCAAAGTGTCAATCCAAAAAACATTCAATTAGTATCTTTGGAAGACGTTGGACATCGCAGAGTTATTTTCGATGGGCGGTTTCGAAGTTCCGTTCGAGATTTACTTCGATAAATAATTTTGAATTTTGAATGAATTGTGATTCAAAATTCAAAATTTATCATTCAAAATTAATATGGAAAAAGATTTCAAAATAGCCGTACTAATAGACGGCGAAAACATACCCTCCGCTTATGTAACAGAAATGATGGAGGAGATAGCGAAATACGGTGTACCTACCATTAAACGCATCTATGGCGATTGGACCAATCCAAAATTAAAGAAGTGGAAAGTGTTGCTATTGGCTAATGCGATTACACCCATCCAGCAATACAGCTATACGATAGGGAAAAATGCGTCTGACTCCGCTATGATTATTGATGCAATGGATATTTTGTACTCTGGAAAAGTCAATGGTTTTTGCTTGGTGTCTAGTGATAGTGACTTTACTCGCCTAGCTACTCGATTGCGAGAAGCGGGTATGACGGTTTATGGCATGGGAGAAAAGAAAACCCCCAAGCCTTTTTTTGTGGCCTGTGATAAGTTCATTTATATAGAAATTTTAAAATCAGAAGAGGATTCAGAAGAAATAGAGGAGACTCCAACAAAGACATCTAACGGAAGAACCAAAAACAAAATAAGAAAAACAAAGAAAGTTAAAAAAGCTGCCCTAGAAAAAGTCACTCCTAAAGTCGTCCGATTAATTTCCGCTACCATTGCGGATTGTGCGGATGAAGACGGGTGGGCATTTCTAGGAGATGTAGGAGCATTACTTCAAAAAAAGCAACCCAATTTTGATACACGTAACTATGGGTTTTTAAAATTAACCCCTCTTATTAATTCTATTGGACGTTTTGAGATTGAGCGACGGGAGAATCAAAAGGGAAGATTAAAGTTGATTTATGTACGAAAGAAAGGATTGAATAGAGAGAGCCTAAACATACTCTAAATAGGAAAAAATTAAAATTTTCCTCGTATTCCAAAAATTACGTTTCGACCCGCAGCACTCACCCCTGAGGAGAAGGGACGGTAGTGAAGATCTAAGATATTTTCTACTCCAAAATTAATGGAGAATTTCTCATTTATTTGATAGTCGCCATAAAAATTGTAGGTCATCCAAGCCAAAGAGCCTGCATAATCTTGCCTACACTCGCTTTCATCCCCTCTTGCGCCAACAGCTATACATGGATCCCCATTCGAGTCCACAAATCCATACGGCGAATATTCAAAATTATCAGAAGTACCCGTTCGATTAAAGTTAATTTGTCCTTGACTGATTCTAGCAGCAGATACTGCATACTCCGACGGACGTTTTCTTCCATTGTATTGCACCACACCAGATAGTTTTAATTTATCTGTTTGGAAAGTCAAGCTAGTGCGTCCATAAAGAGGAGGGATATGGGCAAAAGGCACCATTGTATCAATTTCAATCCCTTCAATATTATCTTGAAAACGACTAATACCTTTAGTCATGTTCATACTGGATTCAAGCATCCATTTATCCGCAAGACTGAATTTTAAGTTCCCTGATAAGCCATATACCTGAGCTGTTTCTGCATTTACATTCGATTGGGTTTCTAAAATTTCATTGTCTTTTTCTAAAAGATTACTACCATCAGGAAGTGCAAAGTTTTTTCTAACAATGGCATCCTTTAACTGGGTCCCAAATGCAGTCACACTCAACTTGAGAGAAGTACCCGTTTTTGTCCCTGTTTGTGGCTCCCTTTGTATACCCCCTAATTCTTTCGCAATAGTAGTCTCTACTGTAAAAGCTTTTTCAGGAGCTAGATTGGGATTGGGGATGGTTACATATCCGTTTTTCTCTCTAATCTTAGCAAAATCATCAATATTAGGTGAACGAAAAGCAGTAGCGGCTAAGCCCCTAAATTGCCACTTGTCCTCTGTTCGATAGGTAAATCCGCCCCCATAAGTAAGGGCGCTATTTTGAAGAAAAATACCATCCAAATAGTTCTGTGGCCAAGCAATGGGATCAGAATCACTAAATTGGGAAGCCAATTTCACCAAGCTATATCGTAACCCAGCTTCTGCTGTTAGTCGATCATTTTCGCTTTTCCATTTTGCATTCAGGTAAGCTCCATAAGAATCCATAGAGCTGCTTCCGCTAGGGTAACGAGTGATGATATCAGAACCTTCTACTCTTATTTTATGGGTTTGCCCAGTTCTTACATTTCTTTCATAAGCAGAGGAAAAGACCACATTCTTATTGACATCTGCTCCATACGAAAGTACCAGCCGTTCTGACTCATCTAGATTTTTATCAAAATCAGCCGTCAAAGCATATACATAAACATCCGTCTCTGTAGAGCTTCTCCAAGACTTACCAAACTTTCTTTTATACTGATCTTCATCAATTCTTTGAAAGGAAGCAATAATGGTTCCCTTATCAAATACTCCTTGATCCAGTATTCTAGTTTTAATAGAACCAAGTATTCTTTGCTGAGGTCCATAGTACCAGTCTACCCATTTCAATTCATTGGAGGCACCTAAGGTATCTACTAGATTATCATATCTCGGGACATCACTGGAAGAGGAATATTGAACATTTCCAACAAAATACAATTTATCAGAAGGTTGGAATTTCACTTTTTGCAAAATATCAATTTGGGCATATTTAGTCCCCCATTGTTTATTGGGATTTCTTAGATTCTCTCTAGCCTCAGAGCTTGAATTAATACCCAAGTTGGTTGCATACCATTGTTGCAAGCCAAATTTAGGATAGGCGGCTGGCCGTACACTTCCTGCCACCAGATTTCCATAATCCACAAAAGAGAAGCTAGTAAAAGAGCCCCACTTTCTTCCTCCTTGATTAAAGTCCACATGCACTGCTTTCTCTGTATTAGCAGAAGAATAGCGCAAATAAGCATTGGCTTCGGAGATTTGCTTGTCGTCTCCAAATGCCAATTTTGGGTCTTTGGTTCGATAGTGAACAACTCCTCCTAAGGCATCACTACCATACGTTAAGGAGCCGGGTCCATAAATAACTTCTGCTTGTTCTAAGGTGGCGGGGTCAACAGTAATCGAATTTTGAAGATGGCCGTTGCGGTAAATAGCATTGTTCATTCGAACGCCGTCTATTACTAATAGGACTCGGTTGGCTTCAAAGCCTCTGATGATGGGGCTTCCTCCACCCATTTGGCTTTTTTGCACAAAAAGTCCTCCATTTTTCTCTAATATATCAGCAGATGTTTGCGCATTAGAAAAGGCTATTTCTCCACTCGTAATGCGATCTATTTGGTAAGGAATTTCTTCAGGACGATCATCTCTTCTCCCTACTACCTCTATCCCTTCAAATTCAAATACCTCCTCATCCATTTTGATGATACCTCCTTTTTTTCTGCGAATTTCATAAAAAGGCAGTTCTAAGGTCTTATACCCGATAAAGCTAATAATTACCTTATCCCTATACTTCAACCCTTCTAAAACCGCTTTACCATCAAAATCGGTGGTAGTAGTAAAAGAATAATCTTCTGTATAGATATTAGCACCAATAATCGGCTCATTGGTCTGACCATCAATGACGGTGATTTCAATCTTATTATAAAGGGAACTGTTAGCGATACCGTGGAATGGAAATAGTACTATAAGTAAGAGAGGAAATACTCTTAACCAACTGGATGTATGCTTATGAAGGCGAAATCTTCGCACTGCTAATAATTTTCTTCGGGAGTTTAATTGTAAAAGTAGTTTTCTCTTTCGGTAAAGATTCTGCTACAAAAATCCTGCCAGAGTGGTAGGTTTCAATGATGCGTTTGGCAAGAGATAAGCCTAAGCCCCACCCTCTTTTTTTCGTTGAATACCCCGGTTTAAAGACCGTTTTAAACTTAGAGGAGGGAATTCCCTTACCCGTATCGCTGACATCTATGCAAACAAAATCCTTTTCCTCATATACAGTAGCACTAATCGTGCCTTCTCCGCCCATTGCATCTAAAGCGTTTCTTAATAAATTTTCTAAGACCCAGTTAAATAGAGGTGGATTGATTTGTACCAATTTTGGACTAGCTTCTGGATCGGGAAATTTAAAGCTGATTTTCCTAGAGGCTCGTCGCTTCATGTACGCCCGCATATTTTCCAACTCTTCGTAGATGTTGATGGATACTAATTCTGGCGTAGAGCCTATTTTAGAGAAACGATCTGCTACTAAATCTAAACGATTGACGTCTTTTTCCAACTCTCCTACCACATCTTGCATGTATTCATCTTTAGGATAAGTGTCTCGTAAATGATCGATCCAGCCCATAATTGCGCTAATCGGCGTACCGAGTTGATGCGCTGTTTCTTTGGACATGCCTACCCATACTTGATTTTGCTCGGCTCGGCGGGCGGAACTGAACATGAAGTAACCGAATGTTATAAAGGAAGAAATTAAGAGAAACTGTAAAATAGGAAAGTATTGAAGGTAAGTAAGCAGCGTCGTGTTTTTATAATAAATTTCGCTGATATAACCTTGTCCTTTTATGGGTTGAGCACCTGTAGCCTTTATTTTTTCTAATTCTTTTTTTAAAAATTCAATATCCGCTTCCGCCCCTCCAAAATTGTAGCCATTATAAATAAAACCTGACTCATCTAAAATAATAACAGGTACTCCTTCTAACAATAATTGTATGTTCTTAAGATAAGCCGTAGCATCTTCCGTAAAATAATCATCTGGTAACTCAGCCTCCGTTATCTCTTGGCCCTTCTTTAATTCTTCTTCTAGTGTATTAGCAAATAATTCTACTCTATTGGTCTCTCTAGCTTTTAACTCCCCAACTAGATAATTAGTAGCATACATAGTAATCAACACAATCACCAGTCCAGCAATTGCCAAATACCACTTCCAATATGACTTACGGGCGTAAATATCCATTTTAGATACATACTACTTGGTCTTTAAAGCCTTATTATCCAGTGACAGGAAGTCACGGGATAAGCTAAGGACCAAAGACCTATTTTGTTGGTTGAAATGTTTGTAATAAACTTCTTAACGTAAAAAATATCTAGATATGCGAATCGCTGGTTGAAATCTCATCATTTCCGCAAATGCATATACAAAAAACCCGTCATCGCTTTATAAAACTCAAACTTATTCTCTTCATTTTGAAAACCATGCCCTTCATCGTACTTCACCATATAAGGGACATCGATGCCTCTCTTTCTTAGGGAGCGAACTATTTGGTCCGCTTCATCAATATTCACTCTAGGGTCATTTGCTCCTTGAACAACGAATAGGGGGACTCGGATTTTATCTGTATGTAAGGCAGGAGAATACTTCGCCATCATTTTTTTATCCTTCTTGGGATGCCCTACCATTTCTTGCAACATATCCAGATATGGAGCCCAATATGGCGGAATGGTTTGCATAAAGGTAAATAGGTTGGATACCCCTACATAGTCCACTGCGCAAGCGTATAATTTGGGCGTAAAAGTAATGCCTGCCAAAGTAGCGTAGCCGCCGTAGCTGGCGCCATAAATCGCAATTTTTTTCTTATTCGCTACCCCTTTTTTAATCAACCATTTTACGCCATCGGTAATATCATTTTGCATAGCTTGTCCCCACTGCTTAAAGCCTTTTTCCCAAAAGGTTCGACCATAGCCCGTACTAGAACGGAAGTTAATCTGCAAAACCGCATATCCTCGATTAGCCAATAATTGTACACCGGGATGATAACCCCATTCGTCTCGATGCCAAGGACCACCATGTGGTAAGACGACCGTAGGTAAAGGCAAAGAAGTTAATGGGTTTGGTAGCGTTAAATACCCCTGTAAAGTTAGCCCATCTCTTGATTTAAATTTAATGGGCTTCATAGTTGATAAGTCTTCTTCTTGTAGCCAAGGACTTACTTCTATGATTTTTTCTAGTTGATCTTTTTCTTGGTCATAGTAATAGTAGGCACCTAAAGAACGGTCGCTGTATGTTCGAACCATACATTTGCTTTCGTCCTTACTCCTACTCGTTATCACGACCTCATATCCTTTTAGTGCCTTTTCTAATTTAGCCTGTAAGGCAGCCCTTTTTTTATCAAAAAATTGATACTGTCTTTTCCAAGTGGTATAAATAGCTGCCGTAATAACCTTTCTTTTTTTGGAATAAATCAAGCTAGACACATCTACCTCTGAGTGTTCAAAAAGCGGAATGCCTACTTCTTGTTTGGCTTCCATATTGTAGCGGACAATTACGGATTTATCTCTTCCTACATTAGAACTTGCAAACACAATAGGTCCATTGTCGAATTCAAAAAAGAGGGGCTGGAATTGTACTTTGAAATTAGTGGTAAACACTTCTTGGAATTCTTCACTTTCCGTAGCTCGGTATAGGATTCGTTGGTTGACCCCACCTACCATTTGGACGGCTATCCGCAATTTTCCTTCATGGTCTGTAATCCATTGGGTGATGGGTTCCGCAGGGTTGGCGTTTTTAGCCAATTGAGTGGTTTTGCCCGTTTTAATATTGATGCGATAAGGTTCGAATACGGCGGGATTATTTTTATTCATCCCAATAATCAATTCATCTTCTTGGTCTTTTAGGGTGTCAATGATATCGATTCGGATCTTTTCAAAAGGGGTTAAATCTCTACTGTTTTTGCCTGTGCGATCCACCGCAAATAATTTAAAGTTCTCATCCCCACCACTATCTTTAATATAAACAAGTCTCTTTTTATTAGCCCAAAAGTACCCGCCTACATTCCGATCTTTTTCAAAAGTGATTTGCTGCACTTTCTTCCCTCCAATTTTTTGAATGAAAATGTTCATTCGCTTTTTGTAGGGAGCGAGGAAGGAAAAATACTTTCCATCGGGCGATAACTGATAGCCTGTCTTTTCTGGATTTTTAAAAAAGTCTTCTACTGAATATTTATAGCTCCCTTTATCGGCTTTGATTAATTTCTTTAATTCTTTTGGAGAGCTGGGTAGGCTGGTGTCACCGGGTAATTGTGTGTTAGGCATATTTTTTTTGGTTGTGTTAGCTTTATTTTTTGATTCATAAAAATCAAAAAAGAAGCTAACATAACTTTGTAAGTACTTAGACAGAAAGGACGAAATTCCGTCCGATGGCTAACGCCGTCGGATGGGAAGGCTCATCGGACGGCGCAGCCATCCGACGAGTTAATCAACTGTTTTATTTATTCTATCTAACTATTTTATAATCGATAAATCCATCTAAATTATGTAAGCTCAATTTGCCTTTTGATTGGCAAATTAGAGCTGACACAATTTAAGATTTCAAAGCAACTTTCGCTTCATCCCAAAGCGCATCCATTTCCTCCAAACTCATCTCTTCCATACTTTTAGGAGCATTTGCTTCGATATATTCAAAACGTTTTTTAAACTTTTGATTGATCCGCTCCAAAGCAGTTTCAGGTTCGATATTTTGAAAACGAGCGTAGTTGATTAAGGAGAATAGGACATCGCCAAATTCTTCTTCTCGTCTGGCTTGGCTGGTCTCTTCATTGAGGGTTTCTTTTAATTCTTGTATTTCTTCTTCTACCTTTTCCCACACTTGTTCTTTGTTGTCCCATTCAAAACCTACTTGCGCTGTTTTTTCTTGCATCCGATAAGCTTTGACCATAGCAGGTAGAGATTTGGGTACGCCTCCAAGAACAGACTTCTTTCCTTCTTGTAGCTTCAGTTGCTCCCAATTTTTCTTCACCGTTTCTTCATCCGCTGCTTTGACATCACCATAAATGTGCGGATGGCGGTTGATTAATTTTTCGCACACATCATTGATGGCATCCCCAATATCAAACGCCTTTTGCTCATCGGCAATCTTAGCATAGAATACCATATGCAGCATTAAATCCCCTAATTCTTCTTTAATACCTTGCACATCTTCCTCTAGTATCGCATCTGCCAACTCATAGGTCTCTTCAATCGTCAAATTTCGTAGACTCTGAAAGGTTTGCTTTCTATCCCACGGGCATTTTTCCCGCAATTCATCCATAATGTTTAGTAAACGCTCGAAAGCGGCTAGTTTTTCTTGCATGGTCTAATTGTTGCGGGTTACGAGTTGCGGGTTGCGGATTTTCCTATCTACTATTCAAACCAACTAGTGAATGAATCTATTTAGAAACTCGCAATTCGCAACCCGCAACTCGTTATATTTGCAAAGGTAAACTGATTCCCCCATTAAAGCGTTTTAAATTAAGTAAGAGGTGTAAATCAAAGCGTACTTTATATACTACAGACGGGATAAATTACCGAAAATGGATAATTCGTTTATTTGTTTAACTGTTTATACGTTTACAAGCTACACTTGGATAAACAGTTCAACAATTCAACAAATAAACAGTATTGGATAATCGGATATTTATCC
>CALJIQ010000125.1 GCA_937973995.1 uncultured Saprospiraceae bacterium | reverse complement strand
TCTTCTCGTTCCACTTTAGGTACTAACCTAATGATCGCATATTCGTAGGTAACTCTATTTTGCATCTAAGGCTTCTTTAGCTAATATTTCAATTTTGTCCAATTTACTACTTAAAAATGTGATATACGCTGCTCTCTTTTCGTCCGTTGATAAAGTCATGGAGGCTTCTTGCAACCAATCTTCGGGAATTAAAGAAACAATTTCTTGAATCGTATCCCGATTAATTAATTGTTGAATCTCTTGGGCAGCTTCCATCAAATGATTCGCTTTGTCTAATAATACATGATCTTTAATAATTGGAAAGGTTCGGTTAAGATGACTGCTCCAAGTCTTCCAATTGTGATGAAAGTATAAACTCGCCCCATGATCGATGAGCCATAGTTCTTTATTCCAATTTAATAAATTGGTGTTTTTTGCCGTTCGATCTATATTGGTAATCATGCTATCCAGCAACACTACTTTAGAAGCGGATAGCGAATCTGCTATGGACACCAAAGGGTCATACGTAATGGCACGAGATAAGAAATGTAATCCTAAATTAAGCCCAACACTAAATTTTAATAAATCTTGAATTTCTTCATCGGGTTCGGTTTTGCTAAACGAATCATCTAGATTCATAAATACTAGCTCGGGAACTTTCAAGCCCATTTGTTGTGCTAACAACCCACCAATCAATTCCGCAATTAACGCTTTGGTGCCTTGTCCTGCCCCTCTAAATTTCAATACATATAGGAAATCATCACTCCCTTTCACAATGGCAGGAAGAGAGCCTCCTTCTCGCAATGGTTGAAGGTATTGGACCACCTCTGTTGTTCGCAATTCTATCATACTCATAGCCTGTAAAATAAGCATAAAACTAATCCTCTGCCCGAAACATTCCCATAAATTCTCGAAAAGTACCAACGCCCCCTTCAATTTTTAAATCACCACTCGCCATAGCGGTTAAGGGAGAACGAACTTGACTCACTATTTCCTTCCAAATATTCGATTCGGTGGTAATCTCTAAATCTGGATCGTCCTTGGCAAACGATTGAATTTCCGTTACCCCATTTCGGATATGGACCGTCCAACTTTCATTTAAATCGGAAAAATAAAAAACTGCTTTTTTATTATAATCTAGACATTTTTCAGGATTGGTTTTTACCGCCATCGCCCCAAAGATGGCTTTTATCGGAATGCCATGAATCATTTGGGTGGTACGCACAGCAGCTAGGTCCATACTTTGTCCTTTGACTTCCAATGCTTGACTTAAATAATAATTTCGAGCATTGGGATTCGATTGTTGTTCGCCCAATTTCAAGAGGCTTTCGTAGCGAATATCTTTGGCATTAGTATTAGTTGGGCTTAGTCGAAGCACATAATCAGACAACTCTAACGCCCATTGAAAATCGCCGTCTTCAAGCGCTTGTTGTGCTTTTTCTTGTAGCTGACTTTGCCCACCTGCTAACGCCGCTACCTTTTCTGCTTTTTCCAAAACGGGTAAAGGAAGCAAAGTAGTCGAGTTGCCATCAAACCAACCCATATAGCCATTGAAAATATTTTTCACCGACCAATCTACTCGACCATAAAATTCTTGTAAGTAAGGCGATTGGCTTAAATGATTGGGTAGGATGACCTTTTCTGCTATTTCGTCCGAGGTCAATCCGACATTCATCCAACGGATAGTTTGGTCGTGTACAAAGCGCACGGCATCTGCATAATCCGTTAATATTTTTTGGATATTTTCTACTCCCGTTACGGGTTGGGTATGGCTGGGCACTAAAAATTCGGGTTGCAATAACCGCATTCGATCTAGGCTATTTGCCCATTGTTTAACATCTCGATAAGGCGTGCCTCGAATGGTATATAGATTCGGAAAAGATTTGTAAATATTATCCCCAGGTAATAGCACTTTTTTCTCAGGTAGCCATACATACAGTTGATCGTCCGTCTCCCCAGGCACATGTGCTAGTTGAATTTTCACCCCTTCAATCTCCATCGCCAATTCCTTATCGAAGGTAATCGTCGGCCGCAAGATCGAGCGAGTGGTGTTGGCTTTGGCATCCAAAGAAGGACCAATTCCACAATTGATATGGCTGTCTTCTGCTAAAAAAGTACCGAACATTCGCATACTTCGTCTGCCAATCGTAGGTTGCACCACATTCAATAAGCGATCAATATAATAATTGGTCAACTCATGGGAATAAATATCGGGCTGGTCCTCCCCTGCCATTACGCCCGCTCCAAAAATATGGTCAGCATGGTTGTGCGTATAAATAAGGGCTTTGACTGGTTTGGTACTGATTTTATCAAATGCTGCTTTGACCTTTTCTGCCACCTCATTGCTTTCTAAACAGTCCACGATGATGTTCCCGTTTTCGCCTTCTATTAAAATAGAATTGGCTAAACCAAAACCAATTGCCACATGCACCCCTTCCGTTACTTCAATCACTTCTGGTGTATCAAATTCTTTGGAGTGATTGATGAGGGCTTCTACGGAAGCTACTGGTTTTTGGAAGCTGACCTTTTTCTTTTCTGGTTGGCAAGCGGTAATGATTAGGAGAATCAATAAGAGTGGAAAAAGTTGGTTCATTTTGTTGAGATATTTTTTCTTTAGCTATTAAATTGAGTGCTATTAATACTCCTCATGCAATTTGGCAAAGTCCAAACGGGATAGATTATTCAAAAACAGGGAGTAAAGTGGTCTTGCTTTTTAATCCAATAAACCTGAAAGGTTTAAATACGAATAGCCCTAGATGCAATCTAGGGAGTATTAGATCGAAAGCGTTCTTCCAATCCTGAAGGGATTGAATAT
>CALJIQ010000124.1 GCA_937973995.1 uncultured Saprospiraceae bacterium | reverse complement strand
GCGCAAGGTAGATTTTCTGCCCCCAAAAGACCCTATTCCGTCACGTAGCATGAGGAAAGTCAATTCCGAACCCGAAGGGGTGGGATGCCAAGTTCGTGGTCACGCAAAAAGTGTACGGTAATGAAGTTTATAAATAAAATCTGCAATGTACTAACATAAAAAAAGGCTGTCCCGCAAATACAGAACAGCCTTTTTACCTTAGAATGTCTTGACTAAGATAGCGCATTTACGAACCTGGTCAATTTGCCTTTCAAGTTGGCTGCTTTATTTTTATGCCAGCTATTCCGTTTGGCTAAACGATCTATCATGGAAATCACTCTAGGTAAGAACTTCTCTGCTTCCGCTTTTTCTTCCATCTCTCTGAGGTTCTTAATAGCCGTACGCGTAGATTTCTTGTAATATCTATTTGCGATACGCTTTTTATTGTCTTGTCGTATTCTTTTCTTTGCTGATTTATGATGTGCCATAAACTAAATTTCTCTTAAATTTTACGCTTTTTGAAATGAAGCGCAAAAGTACGTTATTCCTATCAAAAAATCACCTCTAATTAGAAATTTTTCGGTCTTATTTATGAGTTAAGGCTTACTCAAGCTATTGTTGGGGCAATGAGTAACCGCTAGGATAGCAAATTATGGGGTAATTCAGAAGCATTAGTATAGGAATAGCAATATAAGTAAAGATTTTCTAACGGGAAATATGGAATATTTTTTGAATATTTGTGGTGTCATATTATATATAAGTAGAATTTTGAATATAAACCAAACCATTACCTATACTCTAGACGGTTAAATTGTTAGATGGTTTGATTGCTGAGTCCACTCTAAAAAGTAAAAAATGAACGCAGAGACGCGAAGACGCAGAGTTTTTAGATGCAAAAAAAATAAGAAATAATTTTTTACCTCACACTATGTGTCTAAGTGGTTTTCAAATTCTGTTTTTAGAGTAGGCTCATTGCTTGATGCTTAATAAAAACCATCAAGCAATCAAACCATCTTTTCCATCCCGTTTAGAGTAAGTGCAAAAAAAATAATTTCGATGAAACTAACAATGAAACTATTTACATTTTTGATAAGCCTAGCTCTTTTAGGCAGCTGTGTAAGCAAAGATCAATTTGAAATGCTGCAAAAAGAGCGAGATGTTGCTAATGAAGACATAGCTAGAATTGGGGAAGAACTAAGCATGCAAATGAAGAAACTAGGGGCTTGTGAGCAAGAGAAAGAAAAATTAAAAGGGGACATTAGAAGTGCTCAAAATTCCGTAAAGATTAAAGATGAGCAAATCAAGGATTTAAGAGATCAAATTGCAGATCTTCGTCAAGCTAGAAATCAAACGGTAGAACAAGTTGGAGATTTAACGGTGTTGTCTCAATCTGCAAATGACAACATCAAAGAAACTCTTTCCCAATTGGAGAAAAAGGATAGTTATATCCACTTGTTGCAAGCCGCTAAGTCTAAGGCGGATTCCATCAATTTGGCATTAGCTGTGAATTTAAAAGGAGTATTGAGTCAAGGGATAGCTGACCAAGATGTAGAGGTGAAAGTGGATAAGACCGTAGTTTTTATCAACTTGTCTGATAAGATGTTGTACCAAAGTGGAAGTGCGACTATTACGCCTCGCGCTAGTGAAGTCTTAGGTAAAATTGCTCAAATTATTGAATCTAGACCAAACTTAGAAGTGATGGTAGAAGGCTATACGGATAATTTACCAATCAATAAACCTGGGATTCAGGATAACTGGGACTTGAGTGTATTGAGAGCAACTTCTGTGGTTAGAGAATTACAGTCTAGATATAATATAGACCCTAATCGACTAATAGCAGCAGGAAGAGGTCAATATAATGCACTGGCTAGCAATGATACTTTTGAAGGGAGAGCTACGAATAGAAGAACTAGAATTATCATCTTACCTAAGCTGGACCAATTCTATGATTTGTTGAATCCTGAGAATGTACCTGAATAATTAATGGAGAATGGAGAATTGAGAATGGACAATTCTCCATTCTCCATTAAATCAATATCCATATTTTTCTTTCCACATAGCTCTTAACTGCGCTCTTATTTTCTCTTCCTGTTGATTCTTTCCCGGGTCAAAGAAAGTCCTTCCAATTAGTTCTTCTGGTAAGAATTCCATATTGGCAAAATTATTTTCGTGGTTGTGGGCATATTGATAGCCCTTTCCATAGTTCAGTTGCCGCATCAAGTAGGTAGGCGCATTTCTGATGCTTAGAGGAATGGATAAAGCACCCGTCTCTCGAACGGCTTGCTGTGCATTTTTAATGGCGGCATAGGCAGAATTACTTTTAGGAGAAGTTGCCAAGTAAATAGTAGCTTGAGAAAGAATAATTCTTGCCTCTGGTAAGCCAACAGCCGTAGCCGCTTGGAAGGCCGTGGTGGCCATTAGCAAGGCGTTGGGATTAGCCAATCCTATATCTTCGGAGGCAGAAATCATGATTCTTCTTGCGATAAATTTGATGTCTTCCCCACCTTCGATCATTCTGGCTAAGTAGTAGATCGCAGCATTCGGATCGCTCCCTCTAATGGATTTGATAAAAGCAGATGCCATGTCATAATGCTGGTCTCCTCCCTTATCATATACTGCAA
This sequence comes from uncultured Saprospiraceae bacterium, assembly GCA_937973995.1. Lineage (GTDB taxonomy): Bacteria > Bacteroidota > Bacteroidia > Chitinophagales > Saprospiraceae > JAFMDF01. Next base: position 3,910 of record CALJIQ010000124.1, on the reverse strand, counting down.
TATTTTGCTGCACCTTCTCCGTCACTACTTCATTGGTGATAAGAAGCGATTCTTCCCCCTCTTGATAATTAGTGACCAGTTCTAAAACATTTAATAGCTTCCTAGCATCTCCTCCAGAATATAGTAGTAAGGCATCATATTCTTCTACGGTAACGGGTAGTTTTTTTAGGTATTCGTCATTGGAAAGGGCATGGTTCACTAACTCCATCAATTGCTCCTTCTCAAGGGGTTTTAATACATAGACTTGGCATCGACTTAATAGGGCATTGATGACTTCAAAAGAGGGATTTTCTGTAGTAGCGCCAATGAGGGTAATAATGCCTTTTTCTACGGCCCCTAGTAAAGAGTCTTGCTGAGATTTATTAAAACGATGGATTTCATCTATAAAAAGGATGGGGTTGGGGCGGTTGAAAAATTGTTGTTTTTTGGCTTTTTCTATGGTTTCTCGCACATCCTTTACCCCTGAACTTACCGCACTTAGGGTATAAAATGGTCGCTTTAATTGATTGGCTATAATATTGGCTAAGGTTGTTTTTCCAACGCCGGGTGGTCCCCACAAGATAAAGGAGGGTACTTTTCCAGTTTCTATCGCTTTTCTAAGGACGGCACCCTTACCTACCAAATGGGTTTGACCGATATATTGATCTAAAGTAGAAGGGCGCATCCGCTCTGCTAGTGGCTGCATAGGAATGGGTTTAAATCTTCAAAATTAAAAATTTCAAACTACCAAGATGCCAAAAATAAAAAAGGGATTGCAGCAACTGCTACCATCCCTTTTTTATTTTTATAACTATTCAGCGAATCAGAACTTCACCTTTTTTATTTCCACTCCATTATCTGTTACTACATGGGCTTGTCTGAACCCAGCTTTGATAGCATTATTTTTTGCAAAGATCGCTTCACTAGCTGAGTTAAAACCGCTTAATAACATAATCGTCCACGGTCCCTTAGAGCGTCTTTCCAAGACCCCTAATCCTTCCACTTTGGAAGCCTTAAAGAACTTTGGATTTCTATAAGAAGCCAATCTAACTTTATAGATGCCACCAGTGCTAGTACTTGGTGCGGCAGGAGTACTAGTAGCCACTGCTACACCCGCATTGCTACCATCAAGTAGAATTCCATCTCCTAAGCCTTCTCGCATTTCAGAAGTGATAAAAGCATCTCTATACCCTGCTGATTTTATTTTAGCAACTACTGCTTGCGCCTCCGCTCTTGATTGAAAAACTCCTACCCTTACTTTCGTTCTGTTACCTTCATAACGGTTGTACACATTACCATAAGTGCCTAAAGTTCGATACTGTTCAAAATTGGCCTTTTCACTAGAAGCGAAAGCTCCAACTTGAATAGAATACCCTGCTAATCCAGTCCCGTAATTAGTATTACCGCCTTTGGAAGTTTCAATCACTGGAGGAGAAGTTGGTGTATTATCAACTATTACTCCACTACCGCCAGCTAAAAACTGGATTGGATAGGCTCCAAGTAATTGAGGTTCTACAACACTGCCAACAGTAACGGTTCGCTTAACTGACTGATAGCCCGGTTTCGTATAGGTAATTATATAGGTAGTATTCGGTTGTAAGGTCAGGTTATACTCACCTGTTACTGCTGTGTACGTTTCGAGAACAGAGCCTGTAGTTTGATTAGCGGCTTTAATATCCACTCTACTGACACCAGTATTACTACCATTTTCATAAATCCTACCCATGATAAGATTGTTCGTATAGGTAGGATTGGTGACTATTGGAGGTCGCGTAGTCGTAGTAGGAACGGTTGTAACTGGAGGTCGGGTAGTAGTAGGTACCGTTGCAACTGGAGGTCTATTAGGTACGGTTGAGTTTCCGCTTCTCAATAGTATTTGTTGGCTTTGTACACCATTTAAACTATTCCCTGATACTCTTAATAATCCTGTGATATACCCTTGTTGACGGATTAGAATTTCGCAATTTAATCCTGCTGGGATATTCAAGGTATAACGACCACTAGCATTGGTATAATATCGACCTTGCCCACATAAGGTAAAATCTATTTCCGCATTTTGGATAGGTCGCATAGAGAATTCATCTAAGACAACTATCTCTAAGGTCCTTGCGGTAGTAGGGTAGTTTGTGCCTCCATTATTCGGATAAGTACTTCCTGTATTATTCGGATAGTTACCTCCTGTATTATTCGGATAAGTACCTCCCGAATTGTTTGGATAAGTGCCTCCAGTGTTATTGTTATTCGGATAAGTACCTCCTGTATTATTGGGGTTATTACCAGCATAGTTTCCGTAGCCTTTCGTAACCTTATAAATATCTTCTTTTCCTTTTCCTCCCTCTCTATTTGATACTAAATACCCAATATTACTGGAACCATTAAAAATAAATCCGTAATCATCTCTAGAAGAGTTGATTTGTGTATCAAGGTTATAAATTCTATCCCAATAACTGCCATTTCTAGAAGCTCTAAATACATCATATCCACCCATTCCTGGATGGTAATCTGATGAAAAGAAGAGATCTTGTCCGTCGAAAAATGGGGTAATTTCATTACCTGCCGTATTCACGTTCGGTCCTAAGTTTTCAGGGGTAGACCAGTTATCGCCCATTTTTTGACTCACAAATAGATCAAATCCACCGAAGCCATCTGGACGATCAGAAGCAAAATATAAATAATTGCCATCTGGTGAAAAAGAAGCATAACCGGTGGAGAAATTAGAACCATTAAAAGGAAAGAATTTCTCTCGTTGCCATTCTCCATTTTCCATCACCTCTGCGATAAATAAATTTAGATTTAGACCGGAGGAAGGTATTTGGCGAACGCCATCCACAAAATTATTTTTGGTAATCGCTACCCAACGCCCGTCTGGCGAATAGGAGATAGGTCCTTCATTAAATCCTTTAAACCGCTCGTGGAACAATTGAGGGCTACCCAAATTGCCATTGAAATCTTGTCGAGCAATGAACAATTGATTTAAGTCATCTCGTTGTCTACTTTTATCACTAAAATCAATTCTAGCAGAGCTATAAACAATGCCGTCTTTGAAAAAGGCAGGCCCATAGTCAGATGCATCCGAACTTAAATATTCATTCGTGACGGTATAAGTGGAGGATGAGTTTAATTTTTCCAAAGCTAGGGTACAACTTTTGGCAAAGTGCATTCCTAAATCAGGATTGGTTTCCGCATAATCCAAAAATAATTTTCTGGCTTCCACATATTGCCCCATTTCCTTTAAGGTCAGGGCATATTGAAAATTAAAATCAGGAAAATCTTTATTGGCATACCCAATCTCCTTATGCCATCGGAGGGCTTCTTTATATCTACCTAGCTGTCTAAAACTGTCAGCCAATTTCCCTTTAGCTTCTGCATTGTTCCGATTGCCCTTTAAAAAGCGTTGATAGGTAACAATTGCCTCTTTGAAATTGTGTAGCTCATATTGTTTGTTGGCTTTTTCCAATAAACCCTTTTGGGCTTGTGCAGTAATTGGAAATAAAAATAGGCCAACTAATACTACCCAGATTAATCGAGAAAATCTCATAGTACCGTTTTCTGTTAGGTGAAATAATTATTGAATTGATGATAGGCAATTAGAGACTAGTGTAGGCTCGGACACTCTTGTTAATTGTATTGAACCAACAACTAATCACTGATCACCAGTTACTAATCACTAATAACCAATCATCAACGTATCAAATCTTTCTTTCTTAGGAAACTTTAAACGAGAAGAATGGAATAGGAAGTATATTCTTGCAAGTTTATCTCAAAAGTAGTGTGGTCTGTAATTTAGACCTATTATATTCAAAATCAGACTAATGCGTAATCGGGAAAGGCAAATTTCCCCCTAAAAATACGGGTATTTTAGGGGAAATAAAAATTTCTTAAAGAAAAAGTGTAATATGGAGGCATTCGTTGTGAGTTTTGTGTTACAACA
>CALJIQ010000123.1 GCA_937973995.1 uncultured Saprospiraceae bacterium | reverse complement strand
CCCGTGTTCCCTTCCCTGAAATGGACATAGAGTCCATTTCAGGGAAACAAGGGTTTCTAAAGGGGCAGGGTCAGGCAGAGCCTGACCTGCCCCTTTAGAAACCCTTGTGCAAATCCGATTGGCTCGATGCCAATCGGATTTGCTAATTGCCTCCATTTTACGAGATTTGTCAAAGAACCAATGATAATTTGAAAGCAAAATTAAGGTAACTTCTATAGAAGTCAATCTTTAGACGTTCTTAAATTAAAAACGGCTCGATTTTGTTTAAAATCGAGCCGTTTTTTCAAATAGACTGTAAGGAAGAAGGACTATTTTTTATCGTTCCTTCTATCTGGGCGATCCCTGCCCCCTCTGCTATCCTTTTTAGCGGGAGGTCCATCCTTCGTATTTCTACTAGTTCTATTTCTATCGCTTTTTCCTTTGTATTTACTTTTACCTCGACCGTTGGACGGTTTATCTGTTTTGTCTCGACCGTCTTTTTTAGGTCTTTCTGACTCGTTGTTATTATCTGATTGTCTTTTTGATCGACTAGGTCTTCTATCAGTGGACTCGTTTCTATCTCTTCTGCCACCCCTTCTATCATCTCTTCTATCACTTCTTTTGAAATTCTTTCTTCGTTTTCCTCGACGATGTCGTTTTTCCATCGGTAGTTCTACCGCACCTGTTACATCTTCAAAGTCTAAGGTTACTTCTTCATCTTGGAATTTCAGCGAAGAATCTACTAATTCCATAGGCTTCTCGCCTGCTCGATTCATCGCCAACACTTCTTTTACTCTTTCTACAGGAATGGTAAAGAAACTGCCTCGCTTAGCGGGAGCTTCGTAGGTATAGACCATTTGTCGCTTGAAAATATCTGTTTTTATTAAAACAGCCGTTCCTGCTTCTGTATGCAAACGCTCATGATGCTGTGGAAAATCTTGGAGGGCATCCAAATAGGAGTCTAATTCATAATTTAAACAACATTTCAAACGACCGCATTGTCCAGATAATTTGGACTGGTTGATCGCTAGATTTTGGTATCTGGCTGCACCAGTCGTAACCGATTTGAAATTGGTCAGCCAAGTGGAGCAACACAGTTCCCGACCACAGGAACCCAATCCGCCTATACGAGAAGACTCTTGCCTAGCCCCAATTTGGCGCATTTCAATTTTCACTTTGAATTCCTTAGCGTAATGCCGTATCAATTCTCGGAAATCTACCCGACCATCTGCCGTATAGTAAAAAGTTGCTTTTCTTTTATCGCCCTGATATTCTACATCCCCCATTTTCATTTCTAATCCCAAAGAACGAGCGATCGCTCTAGCTCTAATCATCGTGCGCTGCTCCAAGGAGCGAGCTTCTTGCAGTTTTTCATAATCTCGCTCATTCGCTCTGCGCAGTATTTTCGGAAAAATAGCATCGTTAGACACCTTCTTTTTCTTCATTTGTAAGCGCACCAACTCCCCTGTTAAGGAGATGCGCCCTACATCGTAGCCACTAGCGGATTCTACTACTACGGTATCTCCTATGATGGCTCTAGCGTGAGGAGGATTATGGTAAAAAGATTTTCTAGATCCATTTTTGAAGCTAACTTCTACCACATCAAAATCCTCATAATCCGCCACATCTAGTTTTGCTAGCCAATCAAAAGTATTTAATTTATTACAGCCTCCTGAGGAGCAACCGCCATTGCTGTTGCAGCCTTTGGGCTTCCCGTCAACCGACGTTCCACATGATGCACAACCCATTGTTATGTTTTTGGCAGACAACAAATTAGGAATTGAGAATGAAGAATTGAGAATTCAAACAGAACGTGTACACGCCTAATTGGAATTCTCCATTCTCCATTCTCCATTCTCAACTTACCATCTATTTATTTTGAAAAATCTGGTGCATCCGAATAGACGCATCCAAACCTAGAATTTTAGCATTCGCATTTCTTTCTATATGATACGAACACTCATTAAATAGTTGGGAAATGGGTTCTAATTGTTCAAAAGACATCACTTTCGCTAGGTTCTTAGCAGTTGTTAACTCGGGTGGTCTTAAGCGGACGGTATCTGTGCCCGTTAATAAATAGACCATAAATTCCCGGATAAAATGCAAACCATATTGAAAGAAATACTTCTGTCGTTCTCTGCCGAGGGTAGCAAATTCAGTTGCCCACGGCACTAATTCTGCGCCATTTCCCTTGTAGCACTTCCGCATCCAAGCCAAGAATAAATTCGCATTATCATTGTCTGCTTCTTTTAGCAGGGTTAATGCTTCATTATAATTGCCATTGGCTAGATGAGCGACGGTTGCCGCTTGTTCTTTGGTGATTCCTTCGCTTTCGACTAACCCTTCTATAATCGTTTCATCTAAAAGGGCAGGGAATTTCACTAGTTGACAACGAGACAAAATCGTGTTCAGAATGCGTTCTGGTGCTTCTGCCACCAAAATAAAAATCGTTTTATCTGGTGGTTCTTCTATTAATTTCAAGAGTCGATTGCCCTCTTTTTGTAAATATTCAGGCAACCATAAAATCAGAATCTTGTAATCTGATTCAAAAGATTTTAAGCTCAATTGCTTAATGATGCGCAGGCACTCTTCCTTATTGATATTCCCTTGTTTATTTTCTGCCCCAATCGCTTGTAGCCATTGATTGACTTCCATAAAGGGATTTTCCAAGATAGCGGAACGCCATTGCGGCAAAAAATCGGTACTGACCCGATTGGTTCCAATGGTTGGATAGGAAAAATGAATATCGGGATGTACTAACTTTTCTGCTTTTTTGCAATTTCTGCAAACACCACAGCTATCTCCCGCTTGCCGTTGCAAGCATAGAACATATTGAACTAAGGCTATTGCCATTGCCAATTTGCCACTACCTGCAGGACCCAAAAAAAGTAGGGCATGGGGAATGCGGTCTGCATCTACCAATTGCACCAAACTTTCTTTGATTTTAGTTTGTCCTATGGTATTTGAAAATGGCATATTTGGATATTGGCGTTGTGGCTTTATGGCGTTGTGGCTTTATGGCAAAAAACCAAATAGATGAGTGTGATGCCAAAGCACCACAAAGCCGTAACGCCAAAATGCCAATCAAATCAAAGGAGAGAGCGTAGAAGGATGGATCGTTAATAATTGCCTTACTCATCCAATAAGTATTTTTGAAAATTCCATTTAACTTTGGAATCTAGCAGTCCATTGGCTGATTTTTGAGTCAACCATTGGTGAATTGGATGGGTATCAGCACCTTTAACCGATATTTTGGCGGCTAAAGGAAATTTGACTCCATAGCAAACCGAACAGAATGATTGTATTTGTTCATTAGTCCTCGGTTCTTGGTTTCCTACAATATTGACGGGAAACCTTACTATGATTCTTGGCTCCGAATAATGATTACATCATTCTTGGAGCTATTGATATTGTGGTATGAAGCCATTGGAACTTATATTTTAAAAGTTCTTAAAGCTACCTTAACGACCAATGTCTTTTGCACTACGTAACGGCAAAATTTATCTCTCCTCCTCCATTCTTTCTACTGTATATTGATGTATAAAACTAAATTACGTGTTTATTATTGCTAAAACCTTTCCAAAGAATAAGGAAAAGGTTTCCTACAAAATTAAGGCTTTTTGAATTGGATTGGCGTGTTATGACTACTAGTCCTTTTGAAATTCATCTTCCTCGAAAACCTCATTAAGTATATTGGCTAACCGATAACCTGCTAAAGTCAAGCGTTCTTTGACGATTTTTTGCCCATTTTCCAAGTATAATTCAGACGGTTCATCTCCTGGTTTTATCCATTTCCTATACCCATTATCCTCAATTTTATTAGCACCTCTATAGCCATGTTTAACTGCTATTTTATGGCTTTCCAATGCCCAAAAATCGGGATCAGACTGGTCCGTACAATCGAAATATTCCTTTGGATATTCCTCCATCAACTGATTGGCTAATTCTTTGACTCGGAATATCTCCTCTCCCAGCAAGGCTATTTTTTTGATACCATAAGGATTGATATTATTAAAGGAAGTTAAGAACCCACAACCATCATCCCAAAGGGAATGCAAATTGTGCCATCTGCCTTTCAACTCAAAGGCATTGCCTCCGATATTACCTCCGGGTATTTCATTACTGTGTACGGAAGTGCTATGTAGGGGTTGGTGCAAGTCGCCCACAAAATGAACCAAAAACGCCAAATGTCGTGCCTTGTCTATGTCTCTTGGTTTATTGCCTTCTAATACTTTTTTCATTTGATTGATCGCCCAAACTACATCAACGACTGGTTGATCGGCTAAGGGTAGGCGATTAGGGTTTAGTGGAATATTCGTATAGTGCCAAGTATCGTAAGTACGTACGCCTTCTGCTTTTAGGTCATCTGGCCAAGGTCCCGTTGCTATGAAGTGATTCACATAAGGGTAATCTCTTTGTAGCGTTTTGGCTAATTCATCTACCCGTTTTTTGGCTTCAGGACTCAAATTTTCATAAGCAATCATCGCTGTTACTAGATGCCCTGGGTCCCACCAAGCTGCTAGGGGAGCTATACTTGAAAAAAGGAAAATAAATAGAGGGAGTAGTTTTTTCATGATTTGAATTGACTGTTTGATGGTTGTGACTGCTTGATGGCTATGATTGTTTAATGGTTCATATAATTTAGAGTTTTGACAACTTCACTTTTTTTGCTCGACGGCTAGTCGCCGTCTCGCAAAAGGGTTCTTTTGAGGCAGAAATTTTTGAAAATTGGCTTTTCAAAGCCAATTTTCAAAAATTTCTGCCTCAAAAGAACCCTTTTGCGAGACGGCG
>CALJIQ010000122.1 GCA_937973995.1 uncultured Saprospiraceae bacterium | reverse complement strand
ACTGCACTGGATACCATGAAGTGCGATATGGCAGGGGCTGCTACGGTAATAGGTTCTATGGTAGCAATAGCTAAAGCAAAGTTGCCGCTTCACGTTATTGCGCTGGTGCCTGCTACGGATAATCGTATCGGAAATGACGCTTACCTCCCCGGCGATGTGATTACCATGTATGACGGTACCACCGTGGAAGTACTAAATACAGATGCAGAGGGTCGCTTGATTTTAGCAGATGCGCTTCACTACGCTAAGCAATACGATCCCGAATTGGTGTTGGACTTCGCTACTTTAACAGGTGCGGCGGTGCGATCTTTAGGTCAACATGCGATCTGTTATATGGGTACCGCAGATCAACCCGTCAAGAAACGATTAGAAGAAAGTGGGAATACGGTTTTTGAGCGATTGGTGGAATTTCCTATGTGGAAAGAGTACGGTAAACAATTAAAATCTAATATAGCTGATTTAAAAAATGTAGGAGGTCCTACCGCAGGAATGATTACTGCGGGTAAATTTCTAGAACACTTCACTGACTATCCTTGGCTACATTTCGACATCGCTGGTCCAGCTTATTTGAGAGCCGCAGATGGTTATAGAACAAAAGATGGAACAGGGGTTGGCGTTCGTTTGATTTTTGATTTTTTGAAAAATTATTAACTAGCAAAAGATTACCCTCCTATTTCTGCTGAACTGCTTCATACATTGCCTGCGCATCTTCCAAGCTAAACGATCCTACCATTCCATTTTGAAAGATATATTCCTTATCTCCCTGCACTCGCACATATTTAAATCCGTAACTCAAATTTGTAGAATCTAAGGCGATCTCATAAACAAACCCATTGGGGTCATTTTGTAAGACTTTGGAGAAATAAGGATTCGCTTTTACCTGTTCTAATTGCTCATTTTTGACGGCATCTGCATCCGTTGTAGAGGCATCGTAAGCAAATATTTGAATATCAAATCCAGGATCTTCTCCTTTGATCGTCACGTCTTTTGAAAAGCTTAAATTGCCACTTTGTACCGCAACACTATCTGGAGTCATGATGGTCATCGGAATTCCGTATTGCAACAAATCCAGTGCTTTCATATTTCCTTTAGAATCGGAATTTTGACAAGCAAATAATACCATTAAAGCGGTAAAGATCAGGTAATAGAATCTCATTATGTTTTATTTTTATAGCTTTTCTAGTGATTTTTTTAACCACATTAACTCACATAAGTAAAGGCACATTAGGCACATAAGTTTTAAAAACAGAGTTTTGTCAACGTCTAATTTGTTGATCTTGATCTTTAATTCTATGTGTACTAATGTGAAAAAACTAATGTGCACTTATGTGGTTTAAAACCCATTTCAGCAAAACTAACATTTCCTTTAAACAATAGAACATGAAAGTAGAGATTTGTGCCAGTTCTGTCCAATCTGCCGTATATGCGCAAGAAGGCGGGGCGCATCGGATAGAATTATGTTGTAATCTGAAAGAGGGCGGCTTAACGCCTAGTGCGGGTACGATTCAATTGGTTCGCAAGTGGTTGGCAATTGAGGTATTTGTATTGATACGACCTAGGAATGGAGATTTTTGTTATTCAGATATGGAATTCGAGACGATGCTAAAGGAGGTGTTTTTTTGTAAAGAGAACGGCGTTGATGGAGTGGTCTTTGGTGTTTTAAAAAAAGACAACACCATTGATAGGCAACGAAATGCACTATTGATAGAAGCGGCTAGACCCATGCAAGTAACTTTTCATCGAGCCTTTGATTGTCTGCCCGATCCTTCCGAAGGACTAGAACAATTAGTCCAAATGGGAGTTGATCGAGTGTTAACTTCTGGGCAAGCTGCTTCTGCGATTGAGGGACAGGAAATGATAAGAGCATTAACACGGCAAGCCAATCAGCGAATTGGCATCTTGCCAGGAGGAGGATTGCATCAAAAAAATGTAGAAGATTTTATCAACTTTACGAAGGTAGAGGAAGTACATCTGTCTGCTAAACAGGCTATTTCCTCAGGTGAAAATAGCCTGTTTGCAGCTCATTATTATGAAACGAGTGTAGAAGAAGTAAGAGCGGTGGTCAATTTGATAGTTTGAATTATTCTTCTACTAATACTGCCTCAGACATCGCATACATCAAGCGATTAATATCACTATCATTCAATTCTAGTTTTCCTTTTATCGTTACCGCTTCTGCTGTATATTCAATCTCTTCGGCAGCGACTACTTCCATCACCGTTTCAGGACCTGCCCCACCACAAAAGAAACACATATTGTAAGGGAAGGCAGATAGAATAAATTCTTTATGACCTTTATATCCTTCAACAGGTATAATATATCCTTTGATGGTTACTTCTTTTCCTTCTAGTGATTCTATGGCATCACTAAACACAGGGACATCAATTTTGAAGCCCATCAATTCGTCATATTCCTTTTTGAAAGTGATTTTTGAAAGGGTCCGCCACAAGTTGGCTTCTTTCTTTTTGGCGGTTGTTTTTTCCGCTTTCTTTTCAGCAACAGGTGCTGGTGCAGTTGGCGTGCCATTTACGGCATCTTGCGCAAGGACCACCCCGCTAGAAAGAACAAAAGCAAATAATAAAAACAGTATATTTTTCATAAAAAGATCTTTAGCTAAAGAATGATAAAGATAACAAATGATTAGGTATAAAAGTTGCTAATTTCCAATCAGCATTAGAACTGCAATTTACAGCTTTCCGTGTGTTAATTATTTTAAAGTGTTGTTAAAAATGATGGTTCTTGGCGAAAATGCGGATTCTGGTACTTAGAAATCATTTATCTTTCCTTTTAATCGTTCAAACAAAGCCCCTTATCCTGAAATACAATTCCTAATAATCCATCACCATGCGATTCATTTTTGTACTTTCTGTTGGTCTTTGTTTTCTGCTAGGCTGTAATAGCTACGAGGATATAGAATTCCCAGAATATGAAGCAGAATTTGCCGTACCCATCATTGAACAAGCCAGTATTCGGTTTCCCGATTTATGGCAAAATGACGATCCTAATCAGTCCTTAGTCATTGAGCCGGATGGCAGAATCGTTTATAAATACAAAAGCCCTAAAGCGGTAGTAGAAACTTTAGATCTATTACCTACCCTGACGGTCTTATTGATGGAAACCGTTCCTGAAAATTCCAACCGAGTTCCTATTTCTTCTTCTATCCCCATTGACTTAATAATTGAAGAGGCGCAAATCATCGGAGGTGCTTTTTTACTTACTTTTGAAATAGATGCTCCTCCAAGTGAAAGTACGACGGTCACGTTTACCATTCCAGAAATCACTAAAGATGGGGTGCCGCTTGAAATCCAAACCAATACGCTTACCACTACTACCCCTTTAGTTGATTTGACGGGCTATATTATTCGCCCCATTGATAATCAATTGACCATTAATTACGAGGCATTGAATCAAACGGGCGTACCTCAAGAATTGCGTAACATTACGATGTCTTCTACGCCACAAGTGCAAGTGCTAAAAGGATTTGTGGGTAAGCAAATACAGACAATACCACCGGATATTATTCCCATCGATTTATACGATGATCGTTTTTTAAATGGTACCCTAATCTTTGCGGAGCCTAGAATTTCTGCCTTAATTGAAAACGCTTTTGGCGTACCAGTACGTTCTCAAGTAGATCTCCTAAATGCTTATCGGACAGATGGTGAAGTAATCCCCATTCAGTTCGACGCAATTGATCAGATTGATATTGACTTTCCTTCGGTAATGGAAATAGGAGAAACTAGATTTACAGAGTTATATCTCGATCATACGAATTCCAATATTTCCGAAGTATTTAATGGTGGGGTCACCGCCATAGAGTATGGATTATCTGCTATCATTAATCCAGAAAATGATTCTACGCTCACCAGCTTTCTGACGGACACTAGTTTTTTTACGGTTGAAGTATTGGTAGAAATCCCAATGGTGGTGAGTTCTAATAATTTCATAGCTAATGAGACTTACGATTTTGCTTTTAATGACATAGGCGATATCCAAGAAGGAGAAGTCAAATTGGTGGTTGAAAACGAATTGCCATTAGAAGCAGGGCTGCAGCTATATTTCTTAAATGAAAATGACTTGGTGGTGGATTCTCTATTCCAAGATATTCCTACACTTATAAAAGGTGCCCCGATAGATGAAATGGGGAATGCCAATGGGATGGCAGAAACGATTACTTATATCCCGGTTACCGCTTCGCAAGTACAACGCATCCAACAAGCACAACAATTACAAGTAAAGGCGTTTTTTAAAACGTCTGGTTCTTTAAAAGAACCCGTTCAATTACTCGCTACACAAGAGATTCGATTTCGAATGGGGCTACGGTTTAAAGTATAGGGA
>CALJIQ010000121.1 GCA_937973995.1 uncultured Saprospiraceae bacterium | reverse complement strand
AGCGATTTAAAAAGCGTTTTTTCAAAAACGCTTTTTAAATCGCTGCCGCTAAAAGAACCTCACTGCCGAGCTTGCGTAGCAAGCGAGGCATAAAATTTATGGTACTGGCTTCGCCAGCTTAGGTGTTTAATAAAAATGTGTATGGCTATGGCTTCGCCGCCATATGCCTATATGAATAACTTAGGAGGTCTATGCGGTAAAAATATATCCCAAAAATCTTAAAAAGAATAACTCACTTTCCCTTTAAAGAAAAAAGGACTTCCTGGCGTAAAATGTAATTCTTCAATAGCATTAGGTTCATTTAGCAATCGAGATTCCGTTGCAAATTGTGCTTCATTCCATTCTTGGTTGAATAGGTTTTCAATCGTCCATCCAATGGAGATATTCTTAAATTGATACGTCATATTGACATCGGTCATAAAGTAGCCTTCCGCTACGATACGATTATCTTCTGTGGCAGGTCGGTCTTTGATATAGCGATAGGAAATGCCCCCACTAAGACCATTATCTAACTGTAAAGAAAGCCCACCTGTCATCGTTAAGTCTGGAGCTAAGGGGATAAAGTTTTCTCCTTTCTCCTCCTCAATAGAACGGGCAAAAGTGTAATTGACATCCGTATTGTAAAAAAGATGTTTGAGTAATTGCCATCGCACACTTACATCTATTCCCAACCGTTGTGTTTTCCCACTTGGTTCTACAATCGCTTCATCTCCTACATACACAAATTCTTGTTCTAAAAATAAATACCAGAGGGCAGTGTTAACCCACATTCTATCAGTAGGTTTAAAATTCGTCCCTATATCCAAGCCATACGCAGCTGGTAAGGTTTGTTTTTCTTGTTGGGTAACCACTACCCTACTGTCGTTAGAATGAAAACCTATGCCAGATTTTAAGAAAAACTGCAAGTCTTGTTTGGGCGTATAAAGGATATTAAACTTGGGACTTAGTTGAGTTTGCTGTTGGGTTAGGTCTGGAAATTCTGTAGATAATTCATCTAGGAAATGGTAATTAAAAAAGTCAACCCTCAACACTGGATTGAATAACCATTTTCCAAAGGTGTACTCCGCCTGTGCAAATGCGAATAAATTGGTTTCCATGACTTCTCCTTGCGACAAAGCAGAAAGGGTGGTTGTGCGATTAAGCGTTCGCCAAAGTCCTACCTCCGTCACATGGTCATATCTCAATCCTCCACCTATTTGGTACTGCACATCTCCTCCATTTTCTAAGGCGGTGGTTTTGTGCCAATTGCTTTCCCATCCAAATATATTACGATTCTCTTGCTGTCTAATTTGGTCGCCATTGACAGGGTCATTGGCGAAAAAAGTAAAATTGGAAAACAACTCAAAATCATAATGAGAGAAGTAGATATTGTTTTTTATAAACGATTGATCGCTGATATTTTTGGTATAGTTAAGGGCAAAATTCGTTCTACTAGTAAAGCCGCCTTCTGTATCATCAATCGCTCCAAATCTAGTAATCAAACCACTATCGACTGCCCGCTGAGGTATCTGCCCAGAGGCATCCCATTGGCTATCAAAATGAGAAGCTAAGATGGATAGTTTATCATTATTGGGTAAACTGAGTACGTACTTCGCCATTAGGTTTAGGCGATGAAACCCTTGCGGTGATTCAAAGGGGCCGTCACTCGTTTGGTACTCGCCTGCTATATAAGCACTTTGGGAGGCTGTATTATCTAACAAATTAAGAAGTACCGTCCCTCTTTGGGTGTTAAACTGCCCCAACTCTAAACTGATACTGCTAGCTTCTAATTTATCTTTGGTTTGAAAATTGACGTAACCTGCCGTATTGAAATTTCCTCTATTCGCATAGTAGGGACCTTTACCAAAATCTATTCGCTCTACTGTTTCAGGTATCAGAAAATGCAAATCGGCATATCCTTGTCCATGTGCATGAGACACCATATTCACCGGAAGACCATCTACAGACAATGCAATATCTGTCCCATGATCTATGTCAAAACCCCGTAAAAATAATTGCTCTGCTTTACCTCCACCAGCATGTTGTCCAATAAATAAGCCGGGCACTTTTCGCAAAATCTCTTGCGAGGTCTTAACTGGATTAGTCAGTAAATTGATGGAAGCTAATTGATTGGTAGTTTTAATACTATTAGAGACATGTACTTGCTCTAAATTAAAATAGTGATCTTCCAAAACAATCGTCATTAACTGATCGAAATCAGGGGCTGCTAGAATCACTTCTTGAGGCTCAAACCCTAAATAGCTAACCACAAGCGTATCTCCAATTTGTGCATTTTTATAAATAAAAATACCTAACTCATTACTACTAGCATATAACGTTCCATTGGTACTTAATACATACGCATCTACAATGGGTTGCCCTTCTGCATCTGTCACTTTTCCTTTTATATCAGCAGCGGTCAATTGAAGAATAAAAAATATGAAATTGATAGATAGTAATAATCTTATCATGATGAAGGAGTTGTTTGAACATAGTGACTTATTGTGTTAGCTCTGAATCTGATTCCACTAAATTTTTGATAAAAATCTAGTGGAATCAGATTCGAGATAACATAATTCTCCGTTCATTAAAATAAGTTATGTTAGCTCAAATTCTTTTCTATTAAAAATTTAGCAATTTTCAACAGGAAAGAATTTAGAACTAACACAACATGGAGAATTCACCTTATATGTTCTTTTAATACGGTTTGTTTTTTGAAATAAATACTTGAAGAAAATCAGATAAGCTTATGCTTTGGGCGGTGGAGAATGTAGGAGCAGATCAGGAGAAGCGTATAACTCCAATGGAGGCGTAAAACCTACAATGATTGAAGTAGGCATGGAAAAGGAAATCAAGGGGTTCGTAGCTATTTGTTGAACTACTTTTTTATATATTTGATTGGAAGAATGCTCTATAGGCACATCCGTAGAAACATCCGTTATATGGTCTAGAACGGCTAAAAATTGGTGCTGATGGTTGGTCGTATGCGTTTGAAAACTATGTAGCGGAACTTCATCTCCTAGGTGTAATAAAAAGTGTACACCTTCCACCATAGGCAAGGAAAAGGTACTCACTAAATAACCACCTAGTAAAAGAGCTGAAATAAACTGTTTATATGTTAGTCTGAATAACCGCATACTCATCAATCAAAGAATACAACAGTTAAAAAAGATTATAGTTTTAGTAAGAACAAAATTTGACTACTGATTGCCAAAGTTTTCTAGGCATTCAAAATTCAAAATTTTTCATTCAAAATTAAACCGATCACTCTATATTTAAAATATACCACTCCACTTCGGCTACATCTATCGTAGCCCTTCGCCCTACTTCTTGAGGAGCATAATGCTTTTCTAGATAATCTAATATTTTAGGTTCTTTACTTCCCAAATCCCATAAATTCTGAGTAGCCTGCATCCAGCGAATCATCTGCTGCCAACCTTCTCTCGTAGCTCGATTTTGCGCAATTAACTTACCTGAATGACAAGCCGTGCAATTGGCACGAACTAATTCAAAATTTTCATCAAACTTCAATCCAGAAGAAACATGGATGCCATTTTCAATTCGATCATCCGCATCTACTATTGGGACATAGGTACTCTTAGTTGTATAATTGATTTCTTTTTTCTTCCAAAATGCAGTGGGCTGAATATCAAACAAGAGGAATACAAAAATAACACAAATAACCAGCAATAGGGCTTTAATACTTCCTATGACTAAAAAGAAAATATTCCACCAAGCTGCGGTATATTGTTTCTCTTGGTCCTTATCCAAATTCTCTGGAAATGGTGGCAGCATGCTAACTAATTTTTACCGCTATGCGATGACAAGCATTATTCAAATAGCCCTTTGGATTCCAGCCTGGTAACAACATAGGTTGACTACGACCAGTATCATCCACCGCTCTTGCCCATACTTCAAAATACCCAACCGTTGGAAAATCAATCAATGCAGAAAAGTGTTGCCAAGCATGGCGATTAGTGGGTTGAGTCAATTGGCATTTTTTCCATGTAGCCCCAAAATTAATAGAGTAAAACACTTCTCGCACTTTTGTTGATCCTGACCAAGCATGACCTCTAATGGGAAGTCGTTGACCTAGTGCAATCGTCGCTCCCGTTCTAGGATAAGTAATCAATGACTTTACGGGCATCGCCTCTATGGTACACATATCTTCATTCAGCACTTTTGCGCCCGAAGCTACGGGTGTGCATGGGACACTATAAGAGGGTGCTGCCATTTTTGCGCCATCATGTTTTTTATTTCGGACTACGATTTTATATAACCATTTTCCAGAACAGGAGGCAGGCCATCCGCCAAATACCAATCGCAATGGATACCCATTTAAAGTTGGAATATCTTCTCCATTCATCGACCAAGCGATCAAACTTTCCGCTTCTAAAGCTTTACTAATAGGGACTCCACGAGAAATGGGAACCTTAGCAGCATCGCCAGATAGATGGGTATCTTTGCCGTAGTATCCAATATATACAGCATCCTCTTTGAGTCCAACATCTTGCAAAACATCTTTCAATCGCACCCCTGTCCAAGTCGCACAACCAACGGCACCTGTGGACCATTGATTCCCTTTCGCAGGTGGATTAAATTCTTTTCTTCCATTGCCACCACATTCTAAAGTTAGTTGATAGGTATGATTCGTAAATTGTTCTTGTAATTGTTTTAGCGTATAGGCTTTCTTTTGTCGAACAGACTCTCCTTCAATCGTTAAGGTCCATGCTTCTTTTTTAATAGTCGTTTTTTCTGGATAAATACCATTATTTCTAACAAAGAAAAGATCGTTAGGCGTAATCCGTTCATCTAATAAATGGGGAGGGGTTTCTGCATTAATTGGACGATCATTCAACACCACTAATTCGGGATGTTTTTCTGGAAGAATAGGGAAAGGTCGTACCCCTGTCTCAACCATTTTCCAATTAGGAAAAGGGAGCATTCCCAATCCCAATGAAAATGGAATGGCAGATAAGGAGGTGTTTTTTAGAAACGCTCGTCTGGAATTATTTTGTTTATCTTTTTGGTGCATCTTGTTTGTTCGTTTTAAAAATTCCAAATAGCTCATTATCCGTTCTTTATATCTTTTTGACCAGAAGGCGTTTTGTGTTTTTGTGTCTTTTATGTTGTTCATGTATTTATTTTTGAACCACATTAGGACACATAAGTTGTTTCACATAAGTGCACAAATAGACTGCAATTCTATTCGTGATCTAATGTAAAACAACTAATGTGAACTCATGTGGTTTAAATCCCATCCTATCTAAAAATAACATGAAGCAAAATTAAAGATACAAACAATACCGTACCCATCCGAGCAATATCCTTTGTCTCATATTGAATCAACTCCTTCCAAGAACGAAAGCCGTTTTTCGCACTTGCCAAAATGACAAATAATAAAGCAATAACAATTACACAGCCTGCTCGCACGAAGTAATTCATTTCTGGAAATAGTTGGATGATAATTAAATGCAATGGTATCGTAGATAAAAAGCCAATGAGCGTAGCTTTTCGATTAGGCGTTATTAAGAAAGCAGCCGTACAAATCAATACGACAATACCACAATTGATATAATACCGCAACTCATTCAAGGTATGTGTAAAGGCAGCTTCTGGATTTTTGAATTTCACATATAGCAAAACTAACCCCATCGTGATACCAGAAAACAGCGTTACCAAAATGGTATTCTTTCCTGCTTTTACGGTTTGTGCGTCTGTCGCATTTTTATTTAAATACCCTTTATAAATATCAATTGAAAACAGCGTAGCCAGAGAATTAAAAGTAGAATCCACCGTACTCATTAAAGAAGCGAATAGGGCGCAGAGAATAATCCCTTTAACACCAGTTGGCAAATAATTTTTCACTAAATAGGGAAATGCCATATCTGGTTCGGTTAATCCGTTTTCCCCTAAAATTCCATACAAGGCAATTCCCGGAATGACGATCAACACTGCCATTACATACTTCATCACACCACCTGCCATTAAACCAATTTGTGCTTCCCGCAAACTCTTAGCCGCTAGAGACCGTTGCATAATGGTCTGGTTGGCACACCAATAATTGATATTTAAAAAAAAGAGACCGAACATATGTATCCACGGTAAAGTGGCATGATCGGCGGGTAAGTATAAGTGCATGAGTTGGGGCGTTTTTCGATAGAGTTCGCCCCACCCTCCAAGCTGTTTAATTGCTACAAATAAAACGACGAATCCTCCAAATAGCAAAATACTAAATTGAATAATATCTGTTTTCACCACTGCATTCAATCCTCCTAAGTAAGTGTAAATAGCAGAAAAAATTCCCAAGCTAACAATGATGATACTGATTCGAGTAATGCGATCTTCACTTAGCACAGACAAATAATCATCAAAAACTAAATCTGCCGCATAAGCTCCCCAAAACAAAGCAGCCCCTAGAGTGATCGTAGAAAAAATTAATAGATTAGCAATGGAATACAATAAACCCACCGTCTTCCCCAATCGCTTTTGAATGTATTGGGTAACGGTAATGACTCGCTCTTTTAAAAATAAGGGAACAAAAATAAACGCCGCCATTAAGATTCCTTGCACCGCATTGATCTCCAAACTTGCCTGCGCCAATCCATATAAATAGGCAGACCCCATCATCCCTAAAAACTGATAGCCATTCACATTGGTGGCGATGGTGGAAAGGGCGATGGAGGGCCAGCGTAAGTTTCTGGAACTTAGAAAATATTCTTCTATGGTGGCTTCTTTTTTTACCCGCCCTGAAATGGCGGTGATAAAAATGGCGAGGAAATATAATAGGACTATTCCTAAGTCTGACATGAATCGCAGATTTCGCTGATTGGAGAATTGATTTCGCTGATGAGTTTTTTAAGAATACACTGATTTTTACAGATCTCACTTGAGTAATTCTCAATACTAGTTGCAGTGTGAAATAACATCATTTGATTTAAGAAAGCAAATTATGTTAGCACCAAGAGTGCTAACACAATAGTTCATCAGATTAAGAACTTACGCAAGTGAGATCAGTAAAAATCATTTAAATCTAAAAAATCTCATCTGCGGAATCAATTAAAAATCTGTGAAATCTGCGATTCAAAATCAAGTACGCATACCAGCACCTAATGGACTTAATGGTGCTTGTTTAGGCCGCCGCCCTTGTACTTCTGGCATCGAAAAAGTTTGGATATGCGGCAACACATAATTAGCAAATAACTTACACTCATCCAAATGCGGATACCCAGAAAATATAAATCCCCGAATCCCCATAGCCATATACCGCTCAATTTTTTTCAATACCTGATCTGGATCCCCCACGATAGCTGCCCCGCAACCAGACCTTGCTCGACCAATACCCGTCCATAAATGATTTTCTACAAAACCATCGTTATCGGATTGCTCGCGCATTTCTGCTTGCCGAGATACGCCATAGGATTGGGCATCCAATGCTCGTTCTCTGATCTCTTTTCCTTTCTCGTCATCTATATAATACATTAGTCGCTTAGCGGCAGCTTTGGCTGCTGCTTCTGTCTCTCTGACGATCATGTGTATGCGCAATCCAAAATCTACTTTTCGCCCATAGCCTGCTGCCTTATTACTCATATTTTGCATGATCTCTTGCAAGCGTTCTTCTGTCTCTGGCCACATTAGATACATGTCGCAATGCTCGGCACAAAGGTCCACTGCAGGTGGCGAGTAGCCGCCAAAGTATAAAAGTGGCCCACCATTTTGTTGATACGTTTTTACAGGTTTGGTATTGTCTAATTGGATATTATAAAAGTCGCCTTTAAAATCAATATGATCTTGGGTCCAACCTTGTTTTAGTATTTCAATGACCTCTCTGGATCGTTGGTATCGTTCAGCAGATTCTAAATTGGTGCCTGGTAGATTAGAAGAAATAATATTGATCGTTAGTCTTCCTTTTAGGATATGATCGAGGGTAGCAATCGCTCTTCCCAACATGGGCGGATGTACTTCACCGCAACGAATGGCTGCTAGGATATTAATGTTAGATGTCAGTGGTGCGACTGCGGAAGCGAAGGTCAAGGTATCTTGTCCGACTTGATAGGAGGAAGGGCATAGAATATTTCGATACCCCAAGCGATCTGCTGTCAGCAATACATTGGAAGTATTATTCCAATCACTTTTATAGCGTATATCGTGGTGTCCTAAAAATTCATCATCGCCATTGCAAATGGGAGCGAACCATGCTACTTCTGCGCCTTCTAGGTGAGGGGATCTAATTTTTACTGATTTTTTTTTCATTAAACTTTATTCGATTAGGGACCGAATAAAGTTTAACTAGACTTGTGTTCTTTTTTCATTGAAAAAAAAGAACCAAAAATTCTAGTCAAAAAAAACTCGCTCCGCTCAAACAGTTTTTTGACGGGCTTTCCCGCCTAGATGTTGACCACTAGACATGAACAACCATTAATAGTGCTTACATTTTTGTTAAGGAACTTGCTCTCCCACCGCCGCTTCCAACAAAATATACCAATCCTCGTGGCTCAAATTTATAGACAAGGCTTCCTTAGCTTTTTCAATTCTCGCAATCTTGGTAGTGCCTAAAACGGGGATAATCCCTGATGGATGTTTGAGCAACCAAGCCAATAATAATTGATCGAACGCAGCATTGTATTTTTCTTGTAGCGGTTGGGCAGCATCTGTTATTCGCTGGATCGCAGGCTTATCCGATTTAGAGACAAAAAGGGCGCCTCCTCCAAAAGGAGACCAAGCAGTAGGAATGGTCCCCAAACGCATACATTGATCTAGAGTACCATCCTCTAAAGGGTGACGGTGTAATAAAGAGACTTCTATTTGGTTGTTCACTAAAGGCGTATAGGAATGTAGTAATTCAAATTGAGAAGGCGTGAAATTGGAAACGCCAAAATGTTTAATCTTCCCTTGCTTTTTCAATTGCTCTACTGCCTCAGCTATTTCTGCTGGATGCATCAAGTAATCTGGACGATGAATGAGTAGAAGATCCAACTGATCTACTCCCAATTCTTTTAGGGATTGTTCTGCGGAAGCAATGATATGGGGCTTGGTAGATTCATAGGAGGCAATTTTGTAATCAGGACGATTGGGAGTCACCAAACGAATACCACATTTGGTCGTAATCTGAATTTTAGATTTCAAATCAGGTCGTCGCTTGATCACTTGACCAAAACGACCTTCCTCTGTATAGTGCCCATATATATCCGCATGATCGAAATCCGTCAAGCCTAAGTCTATACATTGGTCAATAAATCTTTCTAGATCCTTGGTGTTCATATCCACGCCCCATACGCCAAAGCGCATCATGCCGATGATGAGGGGGGAAAAGGTGAGGGTGTTGGTTTGACTCATTGTGATTGGTTACTGGTGATTGGTGACTGGACTAGATGCTGATGAGACTCGAAGCAGTTCAAGAGCGTAGCATATAATCAATGACTGAATCTTTGTTACATCTAGCAGTCAACGTCTAAACCAGTCACCAATTACTAATCACCAAAACACAAATGTAAATAAAAAAGAATGGAAGGAAAGGCTTAGTCTTCACTTTTCACCAATGCCTCTTCGGTAGGTTTGATACCAGTTAACTCCTCTTTGTATTGAGGTAATATTTCTTTAAATCTTCGAACGGTGGTTCTTAAATTTTTAAAAGAAGCTCCGCCGGCAGCATTCTTATGTCCACCTCCTCGGAAGTGTTGTTTAGCAATTTCTTGGACGGAAAAGTCTCCTTTGGAGCGGAGAGATATTTTAACGATAGTAGGTTGTTCCGTAATAAAAGCGGCGAATTTCACCTTACCCATCATCAATAAATAATTGACGATGCCTTCGGTGTCACCCCGTTGAATATCAAATACCTCGTAGTCCTTTTTAGTTAAGGTAATGATGCCCGTGTTGTATTCTTCTAAAATCTCCATTCGATTATTCAAACAATGTCCCAATAATCGAAGATTTTTCTCAGGTAGGCTATTGAATAGTAGATTTTGCAGCTTAATATCATCCACCCCTAAATCTTTCAATCCTGCTACGACTCTAAATAATTTCGAAGAAGTACTATATTTAAAAGAACCTGTATCTGTCAGTATGCCAGAGTACAAACACTCTCCTAAAGCCACCGTGATTTTATCCTGATCTCCTAAGTCCACGATGAAATCATAAATCATTTCACAAGTAGAACTAGCAGAAGGGTCAGAAAACATATATTCCGCACAATCCGCAGGATTCAAATGGTGGTCAATCATGATAATAGGGGTATCCTTTTGTTCCCCAATGACTTCTCCCATTTTATCTACTCGATCCAATCCATTATAATCCAATATAAAGATAATATCCGCCTTCTCTATACAAGCATTAACGGCTTCTACCTCCATATCATGAATCAGAATCTTTTCACTTCCTGGCATCCATCCGACAAATTCAGGATACTCAGAAGGAAAGGCCACAGTAGTGGTATGCCCTAATTGATGCAGATATAATTGTAATCCTAAACTAGACCCCATCGCATCCCCATCAGGATTACGATGAGAGGTAATCAAAATATTCTTCGGTGTTGATAATATCTCTTTAACTGCTGCTAACTTACTATCCATTTACTCGACTTTATTATATATAGCATTATATATAGCACACGATGCTAGCTCGTTTTAAGGCATGCAAAATTCACCATTTTTAGGCATACTACCAAAATATTTATCTAGCTATTGACTTGTATCTTATACTTTATTTACCTTTGCACGGTTTTTAAAAAACGCATTTTTATTTTATTTTTTTTCATAAAATTTTGGTTTACAACGTATTTACGGATATGTTTTTACATAATCAAATATAAATCAATAAAAGTAAACTTAATGGCAACGAATAGAACCTTTACCATGATTAAGCCTGACGCTGTAGCTGCAGGTCATGCTGGTGCAATCTTAAAGCAAATACAAGAGGCTGGTTTTAAGATTATTGCAATGAAATTAACCAAGCTTTCTCCAGAAAAAGCGGGTGAATTTTATGCCGTACACAAAGAGCGTCCTTTTTATGGTGAATTAGTAGCGTTTATGTCTAGTGGACCTATCGTAGCGGCGGTATTAGAAAAAGAGAAAGCAGTAAAGGACTTCCGTAAATTAATCGGAGCCACCAACCCTGCTGATGCAAAACCTGGTACTATCCGTGCCTTATATGCTAAAAGCATCGGCGAAAATGCCGTTCATGGTGCGGATTCTAATAAGAATGCAGCTATAGAGGGTAGTTTTCACTTCTCTGCTGTAGAGATGGTTGGATAAGTTAAAAAATGGCTCTATTGCTTCATTGTCCCATTGCTTCATTGTCAATGGGACAATAAAGCGATAGCATCTTCTTCCCACTTATCTGTTTTCCCTACCTTTTATAGGCACTTTTTCCTAAACGCCTGCTCTTCCTACTTCCTTCAACCTCCATATCGAGTACTCCTCCCCTATCTAGTCCTACTCCTCCCTACTGTCTCTACATTCATTCTTTGCTTACTGATACAGATGGCTTACAATCCTTTGGTCAACAGGCAAAAGCATTTACTTTAAATAATTATAGTTGGGATAGGATGGCGACTGAATATCAGACTATTTTCGATTCCTATACGCTAACTAAGCAGCCGCTTCCTACACAATTTTTATAAGCTAGTTGATTTTGCTTATTTTTAGTAGAAAAGTTATCTTTACTGTAAAAGTCAGAAGATATGAGTGCAATAACTAAGAAATTTCCTACCACTTACGCTGAATTAGCTCAACTAGAGGGTGATGACTTAAATATATTTATCGGTACGTATGAAGAATATTGGAATTTGGTAAGAGAAGCAGAATTTAGAGCCGACTTTTTTCGAAACAAAATCATCGCTATGAGTCATGAAAACAATGTTCACTCTGATATGGCAATGGAATTAGGTCATATCTTGAAAAATATCTTTCCAAGGAAAGAAAGAACCCATGTAGTTTATAATTCTAATCGTCCTGTCTATGTAAAAGATTGTGAAAATCATGCGGTATTTAATCCTGATGGTTCAGTGGCACAAAAGCCCATTGTACTGCATGAACATTCAAAAGGAATGAATGCTACTGTTAATCCCCTTTTATTATTTGAAGTACTATCCCCTTCTACAGAAGGCTATGATTGGGCAACCAAATTACCTTGCTACAAAAAAATTGAATCTTTACAAACCATTATATATTTAGAGACTGACGAGCCCAAAGTCTACTTAATGGAACGCTTGGGAAAGAACCAATGGAAAGAAACGACTTTTACGGAAGCTACTGATTCATTTGATATAAATGGAACTACTATCACCTTAGAAGATATTTACTTAGATATTCATTTCTAACCCAATTCTTCTTTTTTCACCTCATGCAACCTTTCTAATCTCCACCTGTCTATATTATCAGAAGCTAAAAATCACCCTCATATTCCAAACCTAGCTTCATTGAGAAACATCCGAACCAACATTGAATTACGCCGACACACATAAATCAATCATTGAAGATTGTAAGAAAGGCAATCGAAAAGCTCAGTTTGAGTTATACAGTTTATACTCAAAAGCGATGTATAATATCTGTCTGCGTATGATAAAAGATGAATTGGATGCAGAAGATATATTGCAAAATTCTTTTGTAGATGTGTTCTCTAAGTTACATAGTTTCAAACACCAATCCTCCATTGGTGCCTGGATCAAAAGAATTGTGATTAATAATTGCATCAATTATTTGAAGAAAAGAAGATTAGAGATTGCAGAATGGCAACCTCATTTTGCAGAAACGATCAGTATAAAAGAAGCAGAAATGCCTTCTCTCCATTATAATGTGCAAAGCGTGAATCATGCCATTCAACAATTACCAGATGGTTATAGAGTGGTATTCAATCTGTATATGATGGAAGGCTATGACCACAAAGAAATAGGAGAAATTTTGAGTATCTCAGAGGCTACCTCTAAGTCTCAATATAGTCGCGCTAAGAAGAAAGTGCGGGAGATTTTGGTGACGCAGAGTATTCGATAGTTGCGGGTAATGCAAAAATAATTGATGAAACTGAAAGGTTATGGAAAAAGATAATTTAGAACAATTTATTCAAGAGAACAGGAAGCAGTTTGATGTAGCGGTACCGAGTAGTACGGTATGGTCTAAGATTGATGCCGCATTGCCCAAGGAAGAAGCTAAGGTGATTCCTTTTAGACGACTAGTAAGTATGGCGGCTTCCGTTGTGGTATTGTTGGGTATGGGCGTTTTGATAGGACTACAATTAGCTCCTCAAGCAGACAGTAGTATTGCCGAACTAGCTCCAGAATTTCAAGAAATAGAGCAGTACTATTCGAATAAAGTCAATTATCAACTAGCACAATTAGCCAAGTACCAAGCATCTAATGATCCGCTTATTCATCAAGATTTAGCGGAATTAGATCAATGGTTGGAACAGTTACAGCATGAACTTTTGGAAGTACCAAAGGGTCAAAAAGAAGAGATCATTAATGCTATTATTAATAATTATAAAACGAAATTGAATATACTGGAACGAGTGTTAAAACACGCTCAAGAACATACTACCCAAGAGACTAATACGGACAAAAATATTTCAATATAACTATAGGGGTCAGGAGTCAGGAGTCAGGGGTCAGGTACTTCAGACAAATAACTACTTACTCTCAAAATCTTTTAAACAACAATGAAAAAGTGGATACACATAGGCTTACTCTTGCTACTTGTGTGTGGTTTGGTAAGCAGCAGTTATGCAACGGAAAGAAAAGACTTCAAAAAAACCATAAAAAAGGAGTTTGATTTATCTAAAAATGGGGAATTGGAAATTGACAATAAATTTGGCAAAGTTGACATCAAGACGTGGAACAAAAATAGCGTGTCTATTGAGGTGACGGTAATTGTCCGAGCGGACTCGAAACAAAAAGCAGAAGAGATATTTGATCGAATTTCGATTCATTTTTCCAATGGGGATGATTATGTAAAAGCAGAAACAGAAATTGAGCCTAAAAGATCTTCTTCTTGGTGGGGAGGATGGAACTCCTACAATAACAGCAATGACTATGAAATCAATTACGATGTGTATATGCCCGCTTCTGCTGATTTGGATTTGGAAAATAATCATGGGGAAGCCATTATAGCCAAATTAGAGGGAGATGCCATTATAGATATTGCACATGGAGATTTATCAGCGGCTGGTTTTGGCGGAAATCTGGAACTTGAAATGGCACATTCGGAAGGTAACATTGGAGACCTTCGAATGTTAGAAGCAGATATTGCACACTCTGATGTGCGCTTTAATAAAATCCAAGAGGCAGATTTTGAAATGGCGCATGGCGATATTGAGATTGATGAAATTGAAATCCTCCGCTTGGACTCTAGACATGCCAATTTTGAATTAGGAAAAGTAGGGGAATTACGAGCAGATACGCGACATGATGATTTTGAAATTGAATACGCTGGAACCCTTATCTCTGAAGCACAACATACGGATTTTGATATTGAGAAAATAGGCAAACTGATCGACTTAGATTGTTCCCACGGAGGAGCTTCTATTGACTATTTAGAAGCGGGTTTTCAAAGTGTCAATTTGCATGGTTCCCATACTTCTTTCCGTATCAGAATAGATGAAAAGGCTTCTTACCAATTGGATGCCTATGGAAGTCATGCTAGTATTGATTATCCCTCAGATATGGACATCCGATATGAAAAAGACAAAAATAACAGTCAAGAGATCAGAGGCTTTGTCGGCAATGCGAATGAAAAAAGTGCGAAGTTGATTAAGGCTCGTTTGTCGCATGGGAATTTACGATTAAGACAATGATAGGCATTATGGCT
>CALJIQ010000120.1 GCA_937973995.1 uncultured Saprospiraceae bacterium | reverse complement strand
TGGATGTCCTTCTAGTGTGTTGGTGGTGGTTAAGAGCATAATTTTTAATTAGGTGGTGTGGTGTTGTGGTGTTGTGGTGTTGTGGTGTTTTGGCTTTATGGTTAGGTAAACAGTTTTTGAAAGGATGGTTCCTAAAATAAGATTTATGATAGGGTAAAATCTTCTAAAATGTAAAAATACCGTAACGTCATAAAGTCAAAACAACTTCACTCAAAAATAGAAATAAAAAAATAGAATAATTTATAAAATTGACAATCAATAACTTAGCGATTAATTCATAACTTAAAAAAGATAATCTATAATTAATTGACTTCTTTTCTGGCACGATTATAGATTATTTTGATATGTAGAAAATAATAACTTATTTTATTTTTTAATACAGTGTACCCAAGACAAGAAATACTATTGAAACACCGAACCGATTTAGAAGTTAAAAGTATATATGAGAAAACACTACTCGTCTTTTAAGTCCTAATATTTACAAAGTACCCAGTCTTACCATTTTTAAATTTCCCATAATTTTAATGTAAGACCAGTTTATGTGAAAGATTTTGTATAAATACAAAATCAAACCTTTACTGTGAGAGAGCCGAAATTTTAATTGTATTAGCCACACGAATCACACCTACAACTCTTTACGGACTTACAATTTCACATTAAATTAATTATTGGTTGATTAATTATCAGGTTTGAATGCTATCGAGATGGAAGAATTAAAAAGTAGAACCAGGTAATTAATTAAAAGTATATTGGATTGTACTAGAAGTACTATAGGTATTCTATACACCTAATAGAGATACAGGATTAAGCTGCTTGCTTCTATCCATAATCACTTCTATCCTGCAATCCTACATAAAACAACATCGGGGATGTATGTTGCGCTTGACCGTCATTTGTCAACCGTTCACTATCCACCGTATTATATAAATCTCTGATTCCATGAACAGTAAGTTAGTTGCATCTACCTGCGATAAGGTTGGGGGCTGGATAGCCTATGGGCAGAACAAAAGCTCCTTCGTGTTTTCGAGCGTTTGTACTACTGCCAGCGTTAGGTTCAGTCGAATGGAGATGCTCCTAGTGCTTATTTTCATTGCCTTCCTAACAATACCTACAACAGCACAAATAAGCTGTCAACTTACCTGTGACGATCAGAAGAATATATCAATTGGTACAGATGGATATGCCATCATTTTTCCTGAATTGGTTTTAAACGGAGACTTTAGTTGTGCGGCTCCTGTAACAGTAGAAGTACAAGATGAATCCGGTGCGCCAATTGGCAATCGAGTAGGTTGTGATGAAGTTGGAAGAACGCTTACCGTTAAAGTCACAGGAGCGAATAATGAAGGATGTTGGAGTTCCATAAAAGTGGAAAATAAACTAGCCACTACCATCGATTGTCAGGATGTCTTTATCCCTTGTACCGCTTCCATCTTACCAGATAGTATTGGTTATCCTACTTTACAAGCTAATTGTGGTACGACCAATCAAGGTGATTTAAAATACTTTGATCTTTTTACCGAATTAGATTGTGGAACGATCATAGAAGGAAGAGAAGTCAATGCTAGAATAACAAGAAGTTGGACCATTGTTGACCAATATGATAATGTAGGTTTTTGCACCCAGAATATTTATCTCTTAAAAGGCTATATTAACAATGTAGTATTTCCAGGTAATTGCGATGGGGTAACAAGAGCTACTTTAAGTTGTGCAGCAGATCCTACTAATCTACTACTTACTGGTGCACCAACGATCAATGGATTGCCCGTAGAGAATGCAGGTTTCTGTAAATTCTTTGTCAACTACCAAGACCAAACGGCAGATATATGTCCACCCGGCAGTTATCGAATTTTGAGAAGATGGGAGGTGATTGACTTATGTACGAAAGAAGTAAAAGTTCATATACAAGACATCATTCTGGCGGATAATGAAGGACCTAATTTATTCTGTCCTGACACCGTTTTCGTTAGTGCAAATGACTTGAATTGTGCTTCCGCCATTATCATACCTCAAGCAGTTGCTTATGATAGTTGTTCTAATGCAATCGTAACTCCTTCTTGGGAATTTGGAGAAGGGTATGGACCTTTTACAGAGGTGCCGAGTGGCTCGCATACCGTGACCTATACCGCTAGGGATGAATGTGGAAATACGAGTACTTGTACTTCTGTCATCATCGTAGAAGACAATTCCAAACCAGTTGCCGTTTGTAGAGATCAAGTGCATATTGCACTCTCCAATGACGGCATTGCCACCGTCCCTGCCACTATCTTTGATGGAGGTAGTCAAGACAACTGTGGAATTGCTAAAATAGAAGCTAAAAAAGACAGCGTCTTTTCAGAATATTTGACTTTTTATTGTGATGATTTAGACGAATTACAACTCATCATTTTACAAGTAACCGATCAGGCAGGACATATCAATGAATGTAGAAGTCAGTTAATCATTGACGATGAATTATTACCAACGGTTGTCTGTCCACCTACTGTTTCCGTTGATTGCCAAGACGACTATGAAGATGTTATGCTTACAGGAGAAGCAACGGCTACAGATGATTGTTTTATCAAGAGCTTAACCTTTATAGATGCCCTAGATTTCAATGCTTGCGGTACTTCTGGAATTGTAAGAAGAAATTGGTTTGCAGAAGATCAAGCAGGAAACATTGGCACCTGTACACAAGTAATAGCTGTACAAGATGAGACCCCATTACAAATCATTTTTCCAAAAGAATTTACCACTTTCGATTGTGGCAGTGATCTAAGTTCCACCATAACAGGAGAACCTCTTATCACAGGAGATAATTGTGAATCTATATTGATCTCTCATACGGATGAAAGAGTGGAATTAGGAGGAAGTACTTGTTACCAAATTCTTAGAAACTGGCGAGTGATTGATTGGTGCGATTTCAATGGCACAGATAGTGAGGCGGGAGGGTTATACACCTTCACTCAAATTATCAATGTATTGGATTGGACGAACCCTGAAATCACTTTTTGTCCAGAAGATGTGAGTGTTGAGATTAGTTCTTTTGAATGTGTAACTAGCGTAGAACTGCCTTTAATCATTGCACAAGATTGTAATGCGCTACTTACTTATAGCAACGATTCCCCTTACGCAGATGTAAATAAAGAAGATGCAAGTGGCATGTACCCACAAGGGACTACTACCGTGACTTATACGGTCAGTGACGGCTGTGGCAACTCTAGTAATTGCCAAGTGAATGTAACCGTCATAGACACTCAAGCCCCTACGCCAGTATGCAAACATAGTATCTCTATAGCCCTACGATCTGATGGAACTGTATTTGTACCGCATGATGCTATCAATAGTGGTAGCTACGATAATTGCGGCGGCAATACGAATCTATCTTACGAGATTTCACCCAACTATTTTACTTGTACCGACATTGGACAACAGTCCATTAATTTAATTGTAACCGATGTTTTTGGAAATTCAGACTTTTGTACGACCGATATATTTATACAGGATAATCATGACAATTGTAACCCCTTAGGTTTATCAGCCATCGGTGGAAAAGTGGTCACAGAAAGTGGTGCTGCCATGCAAGAAGTAGCGGTAGCGATTTCAGGAGGCATGTCAGAAATGAGTCAAACGAATATAGCTGGTGAATATCTTTTTGAGAACTTGTCGAAACAGCAAAGTTATATGGTACAACCCATGACAGGGGCGTATCCAAAAGAGGGGGTTTCAACATTTGATATAGTACTCATCCAGAAACATATTTTAGGCAATGAATTATTGGCTAGTCCTTACCGATTAATTGCCGCAGATGTAAACAACTCTGGAAGTATCACCACCTTTGATGTAGTACAACTTAGAAGGCTAATACTAGGGATCATTGAGGAGTTCCCTAATAATGAATCTTGGAGATATATTCCAAGTGAATACGTTTTTGAAAATCCTACCAATCCATTTGAAGAGAACTACCCGGAACAGATTGAATACGACCAATTATTGAATAGTCAATTAGAAAGAGATTTCATTGCTATCAAAGTGGGAGATGTCAATAATAGTGCTAGTCCAGATGCAATGGTGGGTACTGCTAGAACCGCTGCTGATGCCGTACAATTACAGATTAGCAATAACGACTTACAAGCAAATCAACAATATGAAATTCCTATCTCTATCAAGGATGGAACGAGTTTGATAGGATTTCAATTTGCCTTAGCAATTGACCCAACAGTACTCCAAATAGAGGAAGTAAGAACCAATGAAAATCAAAAAATAAATAGTACTCATTTCGGATTACACCACTTAGACAACGGTCTCCTAACAATTAGTTGGGATGACATTACGCAACCCTTAAAAGCTGGTAATAACCTCTTATTTACGTTGGTAGTGACTGCGAAACAATACACCAATCTTGCAGATGCCTTGTCCCTCCTTTCGGAGAAGATAGCGGCGGAAGCATACACTGAAGCAAAAGCGTTATTACCAGTGGAGTTGCTTTTTCTGGACCAGCAAGCAAAGCTGTTCCAAAATCAACCCAATCCTTTTCAACAGACTACTACGATTGGGTTTCAATTACCAAAAGCTACATCGGGTACCATCCGTATCCTCGATATAAATGGTCGCTTATTAAAGCGTTATAACGATAACTTCCAACATGGATACAATGAAATCCAGGTAGATATGAGCGACCTCACTTCACAAGGCGGCGTCTTCTATTATCAATTAGAAACACCCCTCACTGAGCGATTATCTAAAAAGATGATTGTTGTTCAGTGATCTATTGATCTATTGACCCATTGATCTATTGACCCATTGACCCATTGACCCATTGTTCTATTGACAATGGAACAATGGAACAATGGAACAGTGGAACAATAGAACAGTGGAACAATGGAACAATGAAACAGTGAATTCAAAATTCGGCAATACTTATTTAACGGGAAATAAACTTAGGATAAGGTTTTTGGGATGGACTGGTTTTCGGAACTGCTTGCAGTTCTGAAAACCGCCATCACTTTTTAAGCTTACCCCCTTCCGTTAATGCAAAATAGAATAAGCGTTGATTGAGTAATCTATTATTAATCATCAATCAACTAGTACAATATAGCAGGGCGAGTTCCTGACTAAAAGCGAGTTAACAATAGGCAACCATACTATGAGAATTGTTTGACTCGACGAATCTTACATGAGGGATAAGAGAGGATGGCACTTGTCATCTTCTCAAACTCCCAACCAAAACTTTTCTGCTTAGAGATAGAGGATTATGCAAGTTGAGTGATGATGTATTTTGTAGATCATCCTCAACTTGTTAATTCTTTTTCCAAACTAACGCAAGCTGGTACAAAGGCTCTGCCTTGTACAAAAAATCCAAAAGGCTTCGCCTGTACACTAATAAGAATACCAAGAATAATCAATCATCACCAACACCGAAATTAATACACCCAGTGTAAGTGAAAAAGTCTAAAGCCTAACAAGCGAAGACTGTTTTACTAATAAAATACATCCTATGAAACGGATATATTCTTTTACCACTACCCAAGCTTTCATTAGCGACTATTTATCTATGAGTATCAAACGACACCTACATTTTTTACTACTTTTAGGCATAACATTTTTCTTCCAACTGCCATTTGCTAGTAGCCAATGTGTCGCCACCTACCAGATAGAAAAATTACCTAGTGGTCTTTTCCAAGTTAGCTTAATTACGAATGCTACTTATAACAGTACTACCAATACACCTGAGAATCAGATTGGGAATATGCAAGTAACCATTCGGGTGCGAACGGGTGGTTTCATTGTTACCAACTTTACGGATTTGCAACATGAATTTAGTAATTGGAGCCAGACTATTTATAATACACCTGCGGAAAATCCAGGCTTTGATTATATTGCTTTTGGTTTAAGTAATCCTACCGTAAAAATCCCTTTTCAAAATGGACAAAAAACCCCTTTATTTACTTTTGAAAATGGAGGATACTGTACAGCAGATTTAGTAGAATTAATTCCAGATACAGACCCATTTTATCCACCCAATATGTCCAATTCTAATTCAGGTCAACAACTAAGCGTACTAGGTTACGGACAGCCTGATGCCCCCATTTGTATAGACGGAAACGGCGCACAAGATTGTTCACTCACTTGTGGGGTAGAGTATAAAATTACCAAACGATCAGATGGTCGTTTTCAAGTAAGCATGATTCCTAGAGTGAGTTATCCTTTTAATGGGAGGGATAATAGTGTGGCGACCGCGCAAGTAGTGGTAAAGGTAGCAACAGGTAGTTTTGAAGTCTTTAATATATCTGACTTAATACATAGTAATTTAAGATGGGACACGACTGTTTATAGACAACCTGCTGAAAATTCTGGCTTTGATTATATCGCTTTTGGACTTACCCGTTTTACTAACGACTACATGTTCATTGCCAATCAAGAGTTGCCCCTATTTACTTTTGAAAACAGTGGCGATTGCACAAGTAGCCTAGTCACCCTCATTGAAAATTCTGATCCATTTTATCCACCCAATATGTCCAATTCTAATTCAGGTCAACAGATGACCGTAGGAGGATATGGACAGCCCGATATTCCCATTTGTGTGTCTGGTTCAGGAGCGCAAGATTGTTCTACGAATTGTTTTTTAAGTTGTAATGATAATGTACAAGTATCATTAGGATTGAACTGTACCGCAGAGATCTTACCTGACATGGTCGCTACGGCACTTGATTTAACTTGCCCAGGTGGCACTAAATCCGTGCAAGTACGAACGACTAATAATGAACTAATTCCAACATCCCCATTGGTGGATATAACCCATTTGAATCAGGAGCTTATTGTAAGTGTGATAGATGATTTTTCAGGAAATTCCTGTTGGGGTTCTATCATTGTAAAAGACAAAACAGGTCCTAATATTAACTGCCACGATATAGTAGTAGATTGCAGTGAAAATCTATCTCCTAATAATCCGATCATTGGCTATCCAGATGTACGAGATAATTGCTTGAATCAAGTATCAGATATTACCTTTAGTGATGAAGTGGACCCAAATGGTTGTAATAGTATTTATTCTACTATTGTCAATCGTAGTTGGTCTGCCAATGATGGGAATGACCACGGAGTTGCTAGTACTTGTGTGCAAAGAATTTACTTAAGAGGCATTCCTATTAACAATATCGTTTTCCCTATAGACCGAGATGGTATTGATGCGCCAGCCTTGTCGTGTATAGGTGGCGCAGCTGATCCAGATGTATCAGGTTCTCCTACTTTAAATGGAAAACCCATCTATCCAAGTTACGAAGGATACTGTGATATAAATGTGGGATACCAAGATCAGATAGCTGGCTCTTGTGGAGGAAGTTCCCAAATTCTTAGAACTTGGACTGCTGTAAATAATTGTGATGGAGAATTTAGAACCCACGTACAAGTTATCAGTCTAGTAGATCAACAAGCACCAGAGATATCCTGTATCCCTGATACGTTAGAACAAAGTACAGGCATCCATGATTGTACGACCACTTTTACCTTGCCTTCTATAAATGCCTCTGATGCTTGTTCATCCGTAAACGTACACATGGAAACACCTAAAGGTATTATCCAAAGTAATGGCGGATTTTTAGAAGGTATTGAGCAAGGACTACATCCTATCGTTTATGTAGCAATAGATGAATGTAGCAATATATCCAGATGTACAACGATGATAAGAGTGGTAGATCAAAATGGACCAACAGCCGTGTGTAATAATAGTCAAGTAGCCGTAGGACCAAGTGGTTGGGTAGATGTCAATGCTAGTACTTTTGACGATGGCAGCTACGATGATTGCTGTAGCGGGGTGACTTTTCTTGCGGAACGAACCGATCAAAATTTAGGATTTATAGATGTATTATCGTTTTCTTGTGAGGACATAGGAACAACTGTTCCGATCATCTTACAAGTAATTGATTGTTTTGGAAATAATAGTCAATGCACCGCTAACATCACGGTTATCCATGATAATACCACCAATATCCAATGTCCATCCAATCGGACTATTGCCTGTACCACCGATATTTCGGATTTAAATTTATTCGGGGCACCCGCATTGGGGTCTAGTTGTAGCGATCCTATCTTTCAAGTAAACAATACTTTCAATATAGATTCTTGTGGAGCGGGAACGATAGAAAGAGCTTTTTCGATCATTGACGGCGGCGTGGTGACGGGGACTTGTAACCAGATCATTACCATAGAAAATGAATCCACGTTTAATGAGCAAAGTATCGTATGGCCGCATGACTATTTGACCTTAGCCTGTGGGTTTGAGTCTTTAGATCCAGATAATTTACCTTTTGGTTTTAACCAACCCAAGTTTGAAATTACTGGAAGTTGCAATAATATTTTCATGCGATTCACGGATAGCAATTTTGACAATTCTGCTAATCCAGAAGGTTGTTATGAAATACACCGTCGTTGGGAAGTTATTGATTGGTGCCAATACAACCCTGACAATCCAACAGCAGGCGGCATTTATACTTATACCCAACTGATAAGTGTTTTAAATAATGTACCTCCTACTTTTAATTGTCCAAGCGACATAACCGTAGAGGTAGCTACTAACGATTGTGAAGCGTTTGTCAACTTAGTGGGAACAGCAGTAGATGATTGTACGCCAAATAATCTAATGAACTATAGCTATAGTATTGACCAAGATAGTGATGGCACCCAAGATATTTCTGGGTTAAGTAATAATGCAAGCGGTACGTATCCTATAGGTACGCATACGATCACTTATACTGCTACAGATGATTGTGGCAATGCAGCAACTTGCACTTACCAATTTACAGTTAGAGACGCTTCTCCGCCTGTGGCACTTTGCTTTTTCCCAGACCTAGTCATACAAAATACCAATGGTAGCTTAGTAGCCATACCAGATGCAAATGTGATTGGTCAACCCTCTATAGATAATTGTACGGTCTTTGAAAATTTAACTTTTCAAGTAAGCCCTACCCTATTCACTTGTGACCAAGTGGGGATCAATCCAATCACCCTAACGGTTATTGATGAATCGGGCAACGCTTCTACTTGTAGCGGACAAATCAAAGTGGTTGATTTGACTAATCTTTGTCCAGTAACAAGAAGCATGGTGTCCATCAGTGGCAACGTCATAACGGAAGAAGGTAAAAGAATGGAAGATGTCCAAGTATCATTAGATTACAATCAGGTATCGCCTTCCATGACCAATCAAGAAGGAGTCTTTCAATTAGATTCCGTGCCAGTAGGAGGTAATTATACCGTCTATCCCCAAAAAGAAGATAGTCACTTAAATGGTATTTCAACGTTTGATTTAGTGGTACTCAATAGACATATTTTAGGGGTACAATATATTAATTCTCCTTATAAATTAATTGCCGCAGATGCCAATCGCTCAGGAGCGATTACGACCTATGATATGGTAATATTGAGAAAATTGATCCTCCGGGTTATTGATGAGTTTCCAAATAATACCTCTTGGAGATTTGTAAAACAAGATTTTCAATTTAATGATCCAAGCAACCCATTACAGGAATATTTTCCAGAGGTATATACCATCGAGAACACCCCTAGCAATAATATGAATATTGGTAGTTTTATCGGCATTAAAGTGGGCGACATCAACAACACCGCTACTATCCAAAATGAAGTTTCTTCCATAGCAAGCCAAGTTAGGAGTGCTGTTGCTTTAAATATTCCAGATCAATATTTAGAAGCTGGCAGTACAGTAGAAATTCCAATCACTGCTACTAATTGGAATCAGTTATTGGGTTTTCAATTTGCCTTAGCCATAGATGCAGATGCTCTGGAAATAGAAGATATTTCTTTAGGGGAGGTATCAAAACTTACTAAAGATAATTTTAGATTGGATGCCTTACATCGAGGCCACCTTTCAGTTAGTTGGCAGCAAGCAGCAGCCACTAATTATCATCAGGATGATTTGTTTACACTAAAGGTATATGTAAAAAAAGGTATCCAAAGCACTAATGCTATATCCTTAAATAAAGAGTTCTTGCATCCAGAAATTTACCAAGAAGAAAGTGGAGGTCTTATAGCTAAACATATACAACTACAATCTATTGCTACTATCAAGCAATTGAAATTATACCAAAATCAACCCAATCCTTTCAGTACTCAAACGACTATCGGATTTGAATTACCTTCTACACAACCAGCCACTATCAAGATAGTAAGTGTCACTGGAAAAGTGGTTAAAGCATTTGAGGCCCAATACGATAAAGGCTATCAAGAAGTAGTCATACGAAAAGAGGATCTTCCAGAAGAAGGCGTCTATTATTATCAAATAGAAACCAAACACGCTATTGAAACGAAGAAGATGCTAATCATTAAATAGGTTTTATTCGGTGAACACCTGACACCTAAAAAATATATACACTTAGGCTAATAATTTCGGTTTTTGGGTTAACGCCTCTTGCTCAAGTTGAGTGAGGGGCCTTTTTTTATTAATCTACATTCTTTTCAAGATGCAAAGTG
Source organism: uncultured Saprospiraceae bacterium (assembly GCA_937973995.1). GTDB lineage: Bacteria > Bacteroidota > Bacteroidia > Chitinophagales > Saprospiraceae > JAFMDF01. The sequence continues at coordinate 5,507 of CALJIQ010000120.1, read as the reverse complement.
GCTAAATTCCTATTCAACCGTCTAGACAGTAAGTAATCAATTTTGAATGAAAAAATTTTGAATTTTGAATGGGTGGTTTCATTAAATCTTAATGTTTTCATCCTATTGTGTCTCGTGTTATTCAAAATTCAATCATTCAAAATTCAACATTGAAAACTTATTCTAGACAGTCAGGAAAAAGGTTTAATTTTAAGAGTACATTTTCATCAATACTCAACAATGACAAAACTTAGAAGGAATCATTCAGTAATAGACTTTGGGCCTTTTGCCAAAGCAGGCTTACTATTAGTATTAGGAGGTGCATTGTTCTTTTGGTTTGGAGGATCTTCCTATGAAGAGGAGAATTATTATGAGGAGAATTATACGGAAGATGATTATGCAGAAAAAGAGAAAGGCAACACCTATTACCTACCAACCTCTAACACGGGCCAAGTCATCAAGCATCAATATTATACCATGTCCTACTCGGAGGAACACGAACAACCTGAATGGGTAGCGTATGAATTAACAAGAGAGCAATTCCAAAACAGAGGGGTAAAACGAACCGATAATTTCAGAAGTGATCCAAAAGTCAAAACTAAGTCTGCAACAAAGGGAGATTATCGAGGTTCTGGGTATGACCGAGGGCATTTAGTCCCCGCAGGAGATATGACTTTTAATGAGAAAGCGATGTCAGAGACTTTCTATATGAGCAATATGAGTCCTCAGATAAGAAACTTCAATGGAGGTGTTTGGCGCGAACTGGAGGAAACAACTAGAGATTGGGCAAAAAAGTATAAACATTTATATGTCGTCTCTGGACCTGTGTTGACTCGGAAAAAATTGGACAAAGTCGGACGGAATGAGGTAACGGTACCAAGTGCGTATTTCAAAGTACTACTAGATGTTACAGAACCAGAATTAAAAGGCATTGGTTTTATTTTAGATAATGAGGTAAGTGATAAACATTTGGCGGAATTTGCTGTTACGATCGACGAGGTAGAATCATTAACTGGAATAGACTTTTTCCCTGAACTATTATCACCTGATAAAGAACAGGAACTGGAAGAAACGGTAGAAGTAGCTAGATGGAAATTTAGCGAAAAACGATTTCGCCAAAGGGTGAAAAGTTGGAATAATAGATGATTTTTTGTGAAAAGCAGGAAAACGAGAAAAAATTAACATGGAATAATGTTACTATTAAATTGATTTCTTTGCACTTCGTAACCTCTTTTTTTAAATAGCATTTATTACATTAGTTCATTTAGTACTTTTATCGCCAATTAGAAAGAAAGCTACCTGTAAAACGTTGACTGTTATTAGGTAATCCTAGATCTAGACTAAGGACGAATACTTACAAACAGAAACTTCTAGCTCAGACCAATATACTAAGTCATTTTTTATAATTAGCCCCAGTAAAAATCAAGCTATTGCAATGATATAGCCGTACATCCTTGCAACAGACAAATAGGTAAATTTTTATGAATGCCTTTTTCATTAAACAAAATAATGTCCTCAAAAAGATTCCTTATGATACCGTTTTGTGGATAAAAGCAGAAGGGAATTACAGCATGGTCCATATAGATAACAAGCGTTATGTGCTTAAAATCTCTTTGAAAAAAGTATTAGAACAATTGCCATCCGACCGCTTTCTCCAAATACATAGAGCACACATAGTGGATGTCTTAAAAATTGACGATATTGATATGGCCAATAGCGAACTAACGGTAAATGGTGGGCATAAACTGCCTATTGGAAGAAGTTATAAAGATGACTTAATAGACAAAATCAATATTGTCAAGTAGTTCTATCCAACCTTCCTTTTCAATATCACTTTTTCATCCCGTTCCGTTCACCCAATAACGAATGTTTTAACAAAAAATTAACTAAATTCTTACCAGTTAACTTCTTTTTTTAGTACTTTCATGCCCATTAGGACAGGACAATAAATTTTGAGAATATCCTTTCCCTGCATAGCGGTAATTCTGAGTTATTATCTTACTTAGTATCGCTGGCGAGTTACCCGTTTACTTTTATGCTACAGTTGGTTAGATTTTAAAACTGGTAGATAAACTAATAGGCAAACCTAATCCCTTATCTACAATTACTTAAATGTTACCTTTAGGCATACTATTTAGTCCTAAAAGTGATTATTACTCATTTTATCAATACGATATTTCATATTTATCATGAAATATCAGTTCTTTATAATAAAGAATTGGTCTTTCAACAACGGGAATATTGTAAAGAAAAGAAATTAAGTTATTTATCATGGGTTTATTCGGAGACTTAAAAAAGATACTATTCGGTGCGACATCCGTCACCAAGTCGGCTGCTGAAAAAGTGGCTGAAGCAGGAAAAGATGTAGGAGGAGATTTATTAGACAAATCAGGAGATGCTTTAAGTAAAGCAAAAGACGTTGCGGGCGATGTTGGAGATTCTGCCTTAGATACAGTTGGCAGCATCTTAAGCAAAGCAAAAGAAGTAACGGCTGACGTTACAGAAAAAATTCAAGAAAGCGAACTAGGAAGCAAAATCGTAGAAGGAGGAAAAGATTTAGTAGAAAAAGCTAAAGATACAGCGGAAGACCTTGGCGATAAATTAAAAGAAAACGAATACTTCAATAAAGCAAGTGAAGCGGTAGGAGATGCAGTAGACAAAGCTAAAGAAGTCGGCAAAGACATCGTAGATGGAGCCAAAGACACGGCTAAAGAGGTCGGAGAATTTTCAGGAGAGGTAGCAGAAGGCGCTAAAGACACGGCAGGTGATCTTGCAAAAGGTACCAAAGAAGCCGCTCAAAATGTAGGCGGAGATATCAAAGGTGGAACTGGTAGTATATTAAATAGTGCTAAAGGTGCTGCGGCGGCTGTTGGAGGAGTTGCGGCTGGTTTAGGAGCCACCATATTGAGCAAAGGCAAAGATGCCGTTGACAAAGCGAAAGATGTTGCTGGTGATGTTGGAGATAAACTTGGCGAAAACGAATTGGTTCAAAAAGCAGGTGATACAGCTGAGAATGTAGGTGGAAAAATTCTGGATGCAGGTAAGTCTGTAACGGAAAAGGCAGGAAATGTAGCTGAAAATGTGGGTTCTAAAATACTGGAAAGTGATACCGTACAAAAAGCGGGAGATGTTGCTGAAAATGTAGGCGGTAAAATTTTGGATACAGGCGGAGACGCAGTAGATGCGTTCAAAGGTGCTTCCGAAAATGTAGGAGGAAAAATCCTAGATACTGGAGGGGACTTGGCCGATAAAGCTAAAGGCGCAGCCGCAGTCATTGGCGGAGGGATACTAGCTGCTGGCAGTGGATTAGTAGATAAAGCCAAAGAAGTATTAGAGAATCCTGAACAATCTATAGATAGTGCGGTAGATAAGGCCAAAGGAATGGCGGAGGATGTAATAGATAGAGTGAAGAATGGTGGGGAATTATCAGATAAAGTTGGCTATGACGGTCTCGACAAAAGTACCTTAGAAGGTACGGATGACTTCTTCTCTAGAGCAGACCGTTTTGCAAAAGGAGATTATCACAATGAAGGAACCAAAAAGGTAGAAGATACAGCTAACGATATCTTCAAAAATACACAGGATAAATTGGAAGAAGAATCGGACGAAGATTCTTAAAAATATATCCAGACAATCTAACCCTTTAACTAGATCGTTCGTTTATTCAATTATCCTTAACAAGCGCAGTAGTCTTGCAACTAGGCTACTGCGCTTGTATTTATTAACAGGAAGAAAAGTGATAGCACTTACTCCTTTATTTGTTGAATTTTGGCATTAATAAAATCAATTTCTGGTATCAGAGGCACTATTGGTGGTTCTGTAGGAGACAATCTAACAGCACAAGATATCGTCAGTTCTGCTGCGGGTTATGGTGCTTGGTTGCTCAAACAAAAAGATCATCCAAAAGTGGTAATTGGCAGAGATGCTAGGATATCAGGAGAATTGGTTAATTCATTGGTCATTTCTACTTTGAGAATGCTGGGCATACATGTCATTGATTTAGGCTTATCAACTACGCCAACTGTAGAGATAGCCGTAGTTGAAGAAGCCGCAGATGGTGGAATTATTCTTACGGCTAGCCATAATCCTAAAGAATGGAATGCCTTAAAGTTGCTAAATCAACGTGGAGAATTTATATCCGCACAAGACGGAAGAGACCTTCTGGAAATGATACATGGAGGGCAAATAAAATATGCCGCTGTTGACAAATTGGGTACCTTAGAGGAAAAAGGAGGTTATATAGACAAACATATTCAGCAAATCTTAGCCTTACCTTTAGTTACCGTAGAAGCTATACAGCAAAAGAAATTTAAAATAGTAGTTGACTGTGTAAATTCCACTGGTTCCCTCATTCTTCCTAAACTATTAACTGCGTTAGATTGTCAAGTAGTCCTATTGAATGGCGACCCGACTGGGGATTTTGCTCATAATCCTGAACCTTTACCCAAAAACTTAACCAGTTTATCAAAGGTGGTACTAGAAACAAAATCTGATTTGGGAATTGCCGTTGACCCAGATGTAGATCGCTTAGCTTTCGTTTGTGAGGATGGAGAAATGTTTGGAGAAGAATACACTTTAGTAGCCATAGCGGACTATATTCTTCAGCACAAAAAGGGCAATACGGTATCCAATCTTTCTTCTACTAGAGCATTGCGGGATGTAACAGAAAAGCACGGAGGCACTTACCATGCTGCCGCTGTAGGGGAAGTGAATGTAGTCGAAAAAATGAAAGCCTGTAATGCGGTGATCGGAGGAGAAGGTAATGGAGGGGTCATTTATCCTTCTTACCACTATGGCAGGGATGCAGTAGTTGGTATCGCTTTGTTTTTATCTCATTTAGCGGCTTTTGGTAATACCGTATCTCGACTTCGTTCGACTTATCCAAGCTATACCATTTCTAAAAATAAACTTCAATTAACTCCTGATATAAACATCGAAGTCCTACTAGCCAAACTTCAAGACAAATACCAAAACTACCCCCTAAACACCATTGATGGCTTAAAAATCGAATTCGATAAGGATTGGATTCATCTCCGAAAATCCAATACAGAACCTATCATTCGTATCTACACAGAAAGCAACTCTCAAACAGTGGCATCCAATCTTGCTCGCAAAATTCAAATGGATATTCAAGAAATTTTGAAGGAGTGATTCTATTGTTTCATTGTTCCATTGTTCCATTGCTCTATTGTCTCATTGATCCATTGATCCATTGTCTCATTGATCCATTGTCTCATTGATCCATTGTCTCATTGATCCATTGTCTCATTGATCCATTGTCTCATTGTTGAGTCTACTCTAAAAAGTCAAAAATGAACGCAGAGGCGCGGAGACGGAGAGTTTTCAGATGTATAAAAAATTAAGAATTAATTTTTTATACATCTAACTATGTGATCTATGAGCCTATGTAATAGAGACCTCAGTTTTGCGCAAAGTTGGCAAAAGTTTGCTCGGCGACTAAAGTCGCCTCGCAATAGGGTTTCTTTAGCGGCAGCGATTTAAAAAGCGTTTTGAAAAAACGCTTTTTA